>CAINMH010000201.1 GCA_903850745.1 uncultured bacterium | reverse complement strand
ATGGCTGGAGTGATCCGACGCGGGTCCTGATGGTCATGGATTCCAAGGGCGTCGTGCATGGGGTTGGTGCAACCGGAACGATCCTGCTTACTCCGGACGAGGAGGGGATGACCGCGGTCATGCTGTCGCACGGAAAGCAGGGCAGTGGGGCGGCGACATCGAATCCGACGACGTCCGCGCAGTCGCGGACCAAACCGAGCATCCCTCCCATCCCTCCCCTCCCTTCTCCTGGGGACGGGGCGTATGCCGTAGCAGGCCCTACCATCGGTAATGGATTTTCATATACAGCAGGCCCCACCGTAGGGACGGATGGCGAGTACACGTACACGCCATAAAGCCCCACCAATATTGTCACCCCCGTACCTGTGACCTAGCATTCAACGACGGAAGCAAAGGGTCGGTGGCCTCTCGGTGACAAGCACTGCGAATCGCATGCGGCATGCCGCCCGACCGTCGGCAAGGTGCCCGAATGCCGCGCTGGCCGGTCCTAGTTCACGGTGTCGAACGGCGGGCTCTCTGCAGTCAGAGTAGTTTGGACGGATTAGTGCTGATCCTCATCAGACCTGTCGGGGCTCATGCCGAATTTCATCTGGAAGTACGTAGTCGACGGCGATGTCGCGGAGTCCGTTGAGGGCCTCCACGGTCGCAATCACGTCAATGGCAGCAGCGACGTCATGCACCCGCACGATGCCACCAGGTACAGCTGCGAAATGAGCGATCGCGGCATCGGTAGCAGCTCCTCGCGCTCGAGGTGTGCGCCCAGTGATCGCACCGAGGAAGCTTTTGCGAGACAGTGCTAGCAGCAGTGGTCGTCCAAGATCTCGTATCTCGGAGATCTCCCGCAAGAGGGTCAAAGTTTGATGGGGAGTTTTTGCAAAATCGGGTCCAGGGTCAAGGATGATCGACTCGCGAGGGACGCCGAGAGCCACCGCTTCACTCGACTTCATGGTCAAAAAGTCGCGCACCTCAGTCCCGATATCGCTATAAAGATCGGCGTCCTGTTTTCTCACTTTCGGCGGCGCGGCCGTATGCATCACCACGAGCGCAGCGCTGTTGCGCGCGCACAAGTCGGCAACCTCCGGATAGAGCAGACCGCTCACATCGTTGATGATGTCTGCACCTGCGGCCAAGGATGCTTCCACCACTCGCGGCTTGTATGTGTCAACACTCACGAGTACATCGGGATGTGTCGAGCGAATCCACTCGACGATCGGAATCACTCGTTCGATCTCCAGATCTGCGTCTATCTCTGGTACACCGGTGATCGCTGACTGCCCACCGACATCGAGAACATCGGCCCCCGCCTCAATCAAAGTGGCGGCCAGTTCGAGCCGAGAATCAAGAGTTGAGAAGCGCCCCGCATCCGAGAAGGACTCAGGGCTTGCATTCACCACCCCCATCACCAAGGTTGTATCGATAAGCCGATCGGCGCCTCGAACTCGCAGCAAGGGCGGTGTCATGCGAACAGGCTATCTCTGCGCACTCGCCGTGTCATGAGCTGCTGGCCTGGGGGTTGACGACCACTGATTCGGACCGGTTGAGACGGACCGATACGGAGAGCGAGACTCATCCGGTGACCGCGGTGATGACGGTTGTAGCCTCCATTGATAATCATGCTGTCTAACTTTTTGCCTAACATTTTCAGCTGCTGAGCTAGCCGATACCAACTCGAACACTTGCAAACACATCCGCAGCGGCTGTGACCTGACCGTGCGGCAGACCCAAAGAATTATTCGAAGTTTGACATGTGTTGGGTCGTGTCTCACTAGGCTTGCTTCAAAGGTCACAGAATTGCCGGGCTCGCGGCTTGCCAACTAAAAATAGGAGATGAATGAACATGTTCGCCAAGAGAATTTCATTTGTGGCAATACCTGCAGCAGTTGTACTGGGGCTTGTCGGTTTCGCCCCGTCTGCGTCAGCCGCCCCCGCGTCGCCACTTATTGGTACCTGGACCGGCCCGGCCGATGCCTACTATGGGGGGGCGTACGTCAAGGGCACCGAAAAGGTCACCATCACCACCGCTCGAGGTAATGTCGCCAAGGGCACCTGGCAGTGGAAATCGGCCGGTGGTACGTGGTCCAAGCCCAAGCTGGTGCAACTCATTGCCTTGAACTCCGCTGCCGGCGCGACCAGCATCGACATTCTGGGCGCTGACGGCGATGGCACCTATGAGGGCGTGCTGATCCCCGGGGTTAGCCTGGAGATCGGCTACATGGACCCGAAGCATGAAGGTGGTACGAAAACTTTAGTTTTGCATTCGCTGATGTCCAAATCGAAGTAGCGGCAATTTCCGAAGCTGCTGCATCAGGTACCTTCACCATGCATGGGTGCTGATATGAACAAAGCGCTTCCCGTGAGCAGTGGAAACGTGCCTGCTGATCGGATCAGGCATCACGGAAAACAGACGAAGGACACTCAAAGGTAGATGGCGATGATGCGGCATATTGCGTGTTGTAGAGAGGCCCAAAAACAGGTGTAGT
>CAINMH010000200.1 GCA_903850745.1 uncultured bacterium | reverse complement strand
GTCGTGGCGCGCACGGGCGGCCCTTCTTTTGGATGGCTTAGACACCGCCAAACCTAGGTCACCAAACGTGCGCGTCACCCAAAAGACCCCCTGAACCACGAAACCCCTGCAACACAGGGGCTTTCAGCCCGAGCACTAGATCCTGACCCACATTCATGCCGGGAGAGCCATATCTATTTGCAAGACACCCCACTACCTGAAGCGCCCCACCCATGAATCTTCGCTGCTAAGGACATGAATTCCTCAAAATCACGAATGTAGTCAATCTCATCGAAGTTCTGGTCGCAAATAACCAGTAATTGACTGTCCGGCTGTGTGTATCTCTGAGTCGCCCATATCATAGCTGGGACCACCAAGCCTGTGCCGGAGTTGGTCAAATGATGAACTCTTTCTGTCTGTCCATTCGTGGACATGACGGTTACTCCCCCACTCACGGCAACGAGCAACTGTTGACATCTGCGGTGAGCGTGATCGCCACGAGTTTCGCCGACGTTGGCCTCCACGAGAAACGCTCTCACAGCTGGGAAAGGGATTGCTCCCTCCTCGAAAACCGTAACTTTTCCATTCTCCTCAGTAAAACTTCGGAGCTGGAGAAGGTAAACATCTATCACACCTATAACTTAGCAGTGGCGTTCAGTGCAGCAACTGGAACAACTGATTACCTGCCAAAGTCAATATCGAACCTTGACCGTGCGAATGGCCACGTTGAGGGGTCGGGTCCCCCTTCTCCTATGTCAAGAACAGGACGGATTCGTGTTCGTGGATGCTGCGGCGGCACCGAGGAGACTGGGGTCGCGTTCACTTTCTCCTATGTCAAGCCGCGGACAGCTCCGTGTCCGTGGATGCTGCGACGGCATAGAGGAGCAGTGCGCGGAAGACGACGTCGGACAGTCGTCGCTTGAGGACGCGGATCGATTCGGACTTGCTGTCTCCGTTCTCACGCCGGCGTTGAAGGAGGGCTCTGGCGCCATCGTGCGAACAGGCCTGCTTGATCGCGATCCGGCGGAGGCAGGCGTTGATCTGGCGGTTGCCGGCGCGGCTCAGTCGGTGCCGATTTCGGTTCCCGGACCAGACAGGCAAAGGTGCGGTGCCGCCTGGCCGGGCGTAGGCGTCCTTGGACTTGAAGCCGTGCACGTCCGCGGCCTCGCCGATGAGCTTCGCAGCGGTAAGCAGACCGACGCCATGCACCGCCAGCAGTGCTGGTGCCATGGGCGTGACCAGTGCATCGAGCTCCCCCTCGACATTCCGGATCTCCTCGGTGAGCTCCGCGCATCGGGAGACCATGCCCACGGCCAGCCGGGCTACGAGACCGTCCTCGCCGGCCAGGCGATTGCTGACGGCCTTGAGGTGCTTGGGCCGCCAGAGGTTGCGCGCCGGGACGTCGAAGGCCGGATCGATCTCGTGCAGATGCCACCGCAAGCGGTTGATAACCCTCGTTCTTTCCTCGACGAGGTTGTCACGGTGGTCCCCGAGAAGGCGAACCTGACGCGACGGGCCGTCCAGGCGGGCGGCCGGCAGGTCAGGCTCGCGCAAGGCGGCCCGCGCGACGGCGAGCGCATCGATCGGGTTCGACTTGCCGTACGTGCGGGCCGAATCCCGGGCATGCGCCATCAGCTTGGGCGGCACCCGGACGATGATCTCACCGGCCCCAAGCAGGTCGCGTTCGAGCCGGCGGGACAGCTGCCGGCAGTCCTCGACTGCCCACGTCCGCTCGCTACCGAACTGCTCGGCCCACTCAAGCAGATCCAGGTGGTCGGCACTGGTCGTTCCGGTCGTTCGCTCACCGAGTTTCCTGCCACGATCGTCGATCGCGACAACGGTGTGATTGCGCTTGTGCGCGTCGATTCCCAGGACCACCATGATCCTTGTCTCCCTTCATCCAGGCGGACACGGGACCGGCCGGCAGGCACACATCAGTGGGGGCGAAGCCACGCTCCTATCAAGCCATGCCGGTCGATCTCGAGCCGATCCGGACGGCCGCAAAAGGGGACTAGGCCAACAAGACGGCAGGGAGTCGTTGAGCGAGCCGGGGAGTGTCAGGAAGTCGGTGCAACTGGCCATCGTTGTGGTTTCAGTTACTGGTGTTGAGGATACGGCCTTCGAAGGTTACGGTGGAGGCGTTCAGTGGCTTCTTTATCGGTTCATCCCGCGTTCTCTTCCCTTGCCGGTGGGGTCCAGGCTGCGCACGGTGAGGTAGACGCACTTGAAGGCGCCGGACTCGGTCGGGAAGTGGCCCCGAGCACGCACGGCCCTGCGGGACCGGGCGTGGATGCTCTCGATCGCGTTCGTGGAGTAGACCGCGGCTCGGATCTCGGGATCGAACTGCAAGAACGGCACGAACTCCGCCCACGCCGATTCCCAGAGTCTGGTGGTCGCTGGATATTGGCGGCCCCACTTCTCGTCGAAGTCTTCGAACCGCTGCCGCGCGGCGGCCTCGATCGCCGCTTGGTAGACCGGTCGCAGGTCCGCGGCGATCGCCGGCCAGTCCGACTTGGATGCGTACCGGAACATGTTGCGGATCAGGTGCACGTTATGCCGACGTCGGCATAACTGGCATTGGGGGTATTCATCTGAGCGGAGTAGCCTTGGGGAGTGATGTCGCTGCACCCGAGGGCTGGCGTGGACTATCCGAGGTCGGCGGGGGAGTTTCGGTCTTGGTTCGGAACTGATGCTGACTGCTTGGACTACTTGGATTGGCTGCGCTGGCCGCACGGGTTCGTGTGTCCGCGATGCACGAACGCCGGCGGGTGGGCGGTCGCCGATGGCGGGTACACGTGCGCGTCGTG
>CAINMH010000199.1 GCA_903850745.1 uncultured bacterium | reverse complement strand
GGGGGAGCTAGCGCCGGGTCACGCACAAGTTCATTAGCAACGAGCACGCGATATACGTCCTTGGCCGTCTCCTCAGCACTCGACACCAATGTGACTCCGTCTCCCATCACGTAAGAGATAGCCCCTGTCAGCAGCGGATAGTGCGTGCACCCAAGCACCAAAGTGTCGATATCGGCTTCCTGAAGCGGGGCCAGATAATCGCGAGCGCTCGACAGCAACTCAGGGCCCGACGTGACTCCGGCTTCGACAAACTCGACGAACCGAGGGCACGCTTGCGAGAACACCGCTAAGTCGGGAGCGGCAGCAAACGCATCGTCATATGCCCCAGTGTCGATAGTCGCCCGTGTGCCGATCACACCCACGCGCCCGTTGCGCGTGGCCCGCACCGCCCGTCGTGCCGCCGGCTGAATTACCTCAATAACAGGTATCGCATAACGTTCGCGTGCATCACGGAGGACCGCCGCGCTAGCGGAGTTGCAGGCAATAACCAGCGCCTTGACTCCAGAGTCGACGAGGTGATCCATGATGTCGAGAGCAAAGGAACGAACTTCCGCGATAGGTCGGGGCCCATACGGTCCACGAGCAGTGTCGCCCACATAGACGATCGGCTCGTGCGGCACTTGATCGAGCACTGCGCGCGCGACCGTGAGCCCGCCCACGCCTGAGTCGAAGATGCCGATCGGTGCGTCCGTCATGGTGGGACCAGCGTACGGAAGTAGGGTCTCACCATGACTGTGCGACCCGCCACGATCCGCGCTGTCAGCATTCTTCTCACGATCGTGGCTGCGGTCTACTTCGCGGGCCTCATCATTGATCTCGTACTTCTCTTCAGCCCCCGCGAGGAGCAGCTGCTCATTGACCGCCCGATTTCGGACTGGTTCTGGGTGCTCTCCGGGCTGCTCTGTCTCGCCCTGACAATCGCCATGCTGTGGCTAGCCAGACTGGTGTGGCGCGGCGACCGGGCCGTAGGAGCCACCGTCAGCGTGCTGTGCGTGATCACCGGGGCATTCAGCCTCTTTGGGCTCGCGGCGGGATTTGGCTGGGGTGCACTTGCCATTTCGATCACGATTCTGGTTCTCAACTCAAGCAAGCCCTCGCAACGGTGGTACGACTCCGTCGCTACACATTGAGGGTGTCACGCCCAGACTGTGCCGTCGAGTCGATCCTCCGCCTCTTCGATAGTGCCTTCGTAGGCGCCAGTCGAGAGATACTTCCAGCCGCCGTCGCACACGATAAAAGCGATGTCAGCACGTTGGCCGTCCTTGACGGCCTTCTCGGCCAGGCCGAGAGCCGCATGCAAGATAGCGCCAGTCGAAATGCCCGCGAAAATTCCTTCTTCGTCGAGTAGTTGGCGAACTCGTCGCACCGCGTCATGTGGTCCCACGGAATAACGCGTGGTCAGAACAGACGCGTCGTATAACTCAGGGACGAAGCCCTCGTCGATATTGCGCAGCCCATAGACCAGTTCGCCATAACGGGGCTCGGCCGCGACGATTTGGATATCGGGCACATGTTGGCGCAGATATCGACCGGTGCCCATTAACGTGCCCGTGGTGCCAAGCCCTGCGACGAAATGCGTGATAGTCGGGAGATCTTCGAAAATCTCTGGACCGGTGGTGAAGTAGTGCGCATCCGCGTTGGCCGGGTTGCCATATTGATAGAGCATCACCCAGTCGGGATGCTCCTCAGACATACGTCGTGCAACGCGCACAGCCTCATTGGAGCCGCCAGCTCCTGGCGAGTAGACAACTTCGGCGCCCCACATACGCAACAACTGCGTGCGCTCAGTCGAGGTGTTTTCCGGCATCACACACACAAGCTTGTAGCCCTTAAGCCGCGAGGCCATCGCGAGCGAGATGCCTGTGTTACCCGACGTCGGTTCGAGGATTGTGCAACCAGGCGTCAGCAGCCCATCACGTTCGGCCTGCTCGACCATCCGCAGGGCAGCCCGGTCCTTGATGGATCCGGTGGGATTGCGATCCTCCAACTTTGCCCACAACCGAACTTCCGGAGATGGCGATAGACGCGGCAGACCCACCAGTGGGGTGCGGCCGACTGAGTCGAGGAGGGAATCGAAGCGCATATCAGCCGCCGGCGACCGCCGGCAGGATCGTCACCGAGTCGGTGGCGGTCACGGGCGTCTTTAGGCCATCGAGAAATCGCACGTCTTCATCGTTGAGATACACATTGACGAAGCGACGAAGCGCGCCATCCTCGATGAGTCGCTCAGCAAGCCCGGGGTAGCGCGCGTCCAGGTCAGCGAGCAGCCCAGCGAGAGTGTCGCCGCTGCCCTCGACCGTCTTTGATCCGCCCGTGAATGGACGCAGGATCGTGGGGATGCGGACCTCTGTCATGACTTCTCCGATCGAATGTGTGACTACCGTGCAGAGCCAAGCCTAGGCCCGTTGGGATTCTGGGCCCATCGGCGGCTAGATGACCTCAACCTCTTCCTCGGTCACGACACCTTCGAGGATGCGGAATGAACGAACGACCACCGGCCCTGGGTCGTTGCCGTGCTCCACCGTGCCGATAAGCACGTAGTGGGCTTCCGGCTCAGACGCATACGCGATATCGGTTCGTGACGGATAGGCCTCGGTTTCGGTATGGGAGTGGTAAATGACCACTGGCTCCTCATCGCGGTCATCAAACTCTCGGTATAGCTTCAACAAGTCACCGGAGTCGAACTCGTACCACGTAGGGGAACGGGCGGCATTGATCATCGGGATATAGCGCTCCGCCCGCCCACTACCGGCGGGGCCAGCGACGATGCCGCATGCCTCATCGGGATGGTCGGCCTTCGCGTGAGCGATGATCGAATCGAGAATGTCGCGGGGAATCTGCAGCACCCTTAGAGGGTAGGGCCTTCAATGAGGGCCTGCACGAGCGACTCCTGTAGGTAGGTCAGCCAGTCATAGACGCCAAAATTGGGGGCCCGGGGGTCATCGTCCTCAGGGCGCTGCCAGTCGTCGTCGACAATCTCCAGCCGGGCCGCCAAGGCCAACCGGAGGTCTGTCAGCGTCAGGAGCCAGGCCTGGGCTTCGGCAGCGCTCAAGGTGACCTTCTGCCCGGCTCGCGCGAGGGTTTCTAGGGCCGTACGGGCGTTGGCAATCTTCAGGTCCCGCAAGGAGCGCTCGGTGAACCGCCGGAACTCCGAGGCGGCCTCATCGTCATCTGAGTAGGCATCCGGGAACAATCTGGCCAGGGCAGGGTCGTCGGAGCGCTCAGCCCAAGGGTCAATGCCCACCATGGCGGCCATGGGGTCCAGTTCCGCCTTAGGGGCGAGTAAATCCGCGAGTTGGGCAACGAGAGAGCCAAGAAGTCCCTTTTCGAGGTCATCCAGCCGCAAGACGAAGCGGCCCGTCACTGTCCGGCGGAACATCATTGATCTTTCTGCATAGTGGCCCATAGCCCATAGGAGTGCATAGCCTCAACATCGCGCTCCATTTCCTCCTTGGATCCGGAGGAGACCACCGCCCGGCCGTCGTTGTGGACCTGCAGCATGAGCTCCTCCGCCTTCTCCTTCGAGAACTTGAAATAGCTCATGAGCACGTAGGTCACGTAGGACATCAGGTTGACCGGGTCATTCCAGACCAGAGTGATCCACGGCACATCGACTACCTCGTCGAGCAAGGGGCGCTCTAGATCTGCCGGGGCGGTCACCCGACCAGTATCCCCTGTCCAGATTGACGGTGAATCGTCATAGGGGGTTCACTCCTGAGACACTTGACACCTAATGAGTAGCGCGAGTGTCCCCAACACGCGCCGCCGTTCGTGGGCCACGTTTACGCACCGCCCAGCGATCGACGGCGTGCGAGCTGTTGCCGCTCTCCTCGTCATTGTCTTCCACGCCGGCATGCCCGGGATGTCCAACGGCTTCGCGGGGGTTGATGTCTTCTTCGTCCTCTCCGGGTTCCTCATTACGTCCCTGATCGTGCGCGAGCTCTGGTCGCGACGCCGCCTTGACCTACCTCAGTTTTATGCCCGACGCATACGCCGCTTGCTACCGGCGGCTTTGGTCGTTCTGCTCATCACGGCCGTGCTGTACGAGTTCATCGCATCACCCATCGACGTTCTCGACAATCGCATGTCCTTCGTCTTCGCCGCGGTCTATGTGTCCAACTGGTACTTCCTCGGGCAATCACAGGACTACTTCGCCGCCGATGCCAGCCCCTCGCCCGTTCTGCACTACTGGTCGCTCTCAGTGGAAGAGCAGTTCTACATCGTGTGGCCAATCCTCGCGATCCTGCTGCTCATCGGTCTGCGCAAGCGCCCCTTGTGGGCTATCGGCGCCTTGGGTGCGCTCACAGTCCTGGGAGCAGCCGTCGCGGGCTGGATTGCCGGATGGTCCCCCATGTTGAGCTACTTCGGCACCTACAACCGCGCTTACCAGTTATTCCTCGGAGCCACGTTTGCACTTGTGATCCTCTGGCGTGAGCAGCGCGAAGAAGCTGGTGGGCCCGTGGCGAAGCCACCTGCCTGGCGCATACCCGCAACGGTGTTGGCGGCGGTGTCGCTAGCCCTCTTGTTACTGATTTCCACCGATCTCGTGGGCAATTGGACGCCGTACTGGGTAGGACTCGTCTCCTGTTTGGCCACCGTCGGTATTTTGGCTGGCACTGAGTACGCCGCCACCTCCTTTGTGGCGAAGGGCCTCAGCGCTCGCGTTCCGCGGCTCCTCGGCAAGTACTCCTACTCGATGTACCTGTGGCACTGGCCCGTCATCGTCTTGGGTGGACTTCTTCTCTTCGATTCGGCTAACCCCAGGGAATGGCCGATCCCGTGGTTTGTCGTCGTTCCGATGGTGATTGCGGTGACCATTCTGTTGGCGGCAGCCACGTGGTGGCTGGTCGAAAGCCGAGCAATGTCCGTCGGGCTTGGCAGCCTTAAACGCAAACGTAATGTGATCTTTGCCGGACTTGCCGGGGCAGCCGTCGTTGCTTTACTCGCCCCGGTGGTGTTGCACGTCAACTCCTCAGTTGCGCAAGTGGTCTCGCAAGTACGCGACCAAACCGTTTCGGACATTCCACTCCCGACTGCTAAGCCATCCACAAGCGGCACTGCGCAGCCAGTACCAGTTTCGAAAGTTCTCCTCGTCGGCGACTCACACGCACTCATGTTGATTGCCGCAATGGAAGACCTCGCCAAACGCCAAGGCTTTGAGTTCGCTACGGTGACGCGAGCAGCGTGCCCTTGGCCCGAAATCAAGGTCACATCCCCGGACAACGGCGATGAGCTCGATTGCCAGTCCCTTCTCCGTGACCCAGCACTCGACGCAGCGAAGACTTTCAAGCCCGACATCACGCTACTTGTGTCAGGGTCGGTCGTGATTCGAGAACTGATTCTCGATGGCGAGGCAGTGCGACCAAATGGACCCGGGTGGCTAGACGCGATGGAGAGCGGAAGCGCCTCATTCCTCTTCAAACTGGCAGAACATTCGAAGAACATTGTGGTGCTGGACCCGATTCCGCGTACGGCTAACGACATGGTGCGGTGCCTCGTCGATGGCGGGAGCGCCGATAGTTGCGCCTCCCCCGCGCCTGCCTATCCCGGTGAGACCGACCTGACTGCAATGTGGGAGCGCATAACGCAAAGAGCTGGACTAACGAACGTGAGTCTTGACGAGTTCCTCTGCCCCGGCGGGATCTGTCCGGCCATGTATAACAACATTGTGACCCGT
This sequence comes from uncultured bacterium, assembly GCA_903850745.1. Lineage (GTDB taxonomy): Bacteria > Actinomycetota > Actinomycetes > S36-B12 > S36-B12 > CAINMH01. Next base: position 12,406 of record CAINMH010000199.1, on the reverse strand, counting down.
CGCGATATCCAACATCTCGCCGAGGATTACACCGTTGCGATCATTGATCAGATCGATCTGGAGTTGAAGAAGCAGGGTGTTGATTTCCAAGCTGGCACTGCGACCAAACCCAAAACCAGCGCTACGGGCTAACGACGGACGGCGAGCGTCACCACAGGGGAAATCGTGCGCAGGTAGGAGTTTGTGCTGGTGGCAATGAACCTGAACTGGATCTCACGTGCCACGCGAGGGGTGAAATGCGCGGAAGCACCGCCACCCAGACTTTGTGCGAGTACGCGAACATTTACCCACTCCCCCTTGACGCGTTTCTGCATGGTTACCTTCGCGCCCTTCGCTGCAGGCTGCACTACCGTGAAAATACGTACGTCTTGACCGACTTTTGGCGTGAGATTTGTTGCAGACGCCGTCATCGCGAAGCGCACACGGGTCTTGGCCCCTTCGTTTACGCCCGGTAGTCGCCACCAGGAGCCAGCAACGCGAACCCACCAGTAGCCTTCCTGCTGGACGGTGGTGGTGAAGGTGGCCTTGCCCGTCGCGTCCGTGACTGCTTCAGCAATTTTGGTGCAGCACGCGTCGATCGTTGGCCCCCAATAAAGGGTGGCCACAGATCCCGCAGGCACCTCAGCTGACGATGATGCCTGCGCAGTGACCGTGATGGTGCGCCCGTAACGACTCACTTTGGGTGTCGTCACTGCCACTGTGGTGGGTTGCTGAGCGATTGTGCGGCCATACGCACCGAGTTCTGCATAAAAATCATCTTGAATGTCGGTGAGATTCCATACCGCGATGCCACCGATTTGATATTTATCGACGAGCGTCGAACGCGCAGCCGCTGATCGGGTGTCGGAGTACCAGACCTCGCGCTTGGCATTGCACGTGGCCGCCACAAATTTCGTGACACCGTTAACGTTTGTCGGATAGCTGCCCGGAACACCACTCTGGAGGTAGTAGAACGTCCATTCCTTTGCCGTCTCATCCCAGCGTAACCTGCCGTTCGCAACAGTCGCACGCTTCGCCGCTGCCAGCTCTACGGCCCGGTCAGGCGAAAGGCCACGCGACCTCTTGTCATTTGGGACCCACCCCACCGGACACCCAGCATTGGTCACGTACGGGTCACTCAAATCGCCGGTTCTTGCCCACCAGTCATAGCCGTACTGTGCCACCCCAAGCATGACCTTGGTTCGATTGGCATCTCCGACCTGCGATACCGCAAGTGCAATCACGCGATCGGCCCAATCCTGCGGACCGATTGCACCAGGAGTTCCTCCGGCATAGTGATAGTCGTAGACCATCAAGGGCAGTCTGTCTACGTAAGGAGCGATGTCAGCCCAGGCATACAAGTCCATGAGACCCATCACTCCAGGTGTCTGGAATTCCGGTGATTCCCCGGGCACAGTCACAGAGAGAAGCAGATTCTTCGCATGCAGTTTCTCCGATAGCAATTTGATCATCTCGATCCACTTGCTGCGGGTCGCCGCCCAGGTGCTACTGCCGTCAGACCAAGCGAACTTCTCCCAATCCAGATCTACTCCGTCAACTCCTGCCTCAACGGCCCAGTTGACTATGCGCTCGGCATAGGCCTCTCTTCGTTCTGGGGTGGCGATGTAGTTGGCCAATTGGTAGCGCGGCAGAACTCTCCCTGAGCTATCGCGCTGACTCTCCTCGTAACCACCCACATCCGCGATCGTCGCAAAGACCCGGATTCCACTGCTGTGCAGCGAGTCCCTGATTGCCCGAAGAGTGGAATTCGAGGCAGATGTCGTGACGCATGACAAATCAAAGGAGTTGTACGTACATAAGGGCTGTGACGAACTACCAAAGAACCCCCAAATGACATTGACCTCGGGGGTCACTCCAGCATGTTCCGCGGACACAAAGTCAGCGGGCGGAATTGACCACTGATAGAGCCACCCGCTCACGTATGGGCGCGGAGCGGGGGCGTCAACCGCGTTGGCACTTAGTGCGGGTCCTCCCAAGGTGACCCCCACGAAGATCCCGAGAGCAACAGCGCTCACTACTCGGCGGATCCACACCTATCTATGGTCACACGCCGCGGGTCAGGAGAGAAGTCGGCGCTACGCGAGCGCACGAGAGATTTCGTCAACTGCACGTAAAATCTTTGGAAGAACTGTCTCAGGGTCACTGACGCCAAGGACCAAAACGACCCCTTCCAGCCCTACTACCCCTCTCACCGGCGCTGCCACATGAGTGAGGCCGCCCTCAATGACAACGACGGAATCCTCAGCGGTGGAACATGCCCTTCGCGCGGCAGCGAGCAAATCGGGGCCAGCAGCCATCCGCGGCTCCGGATGAGTGTCTGAGGAGGCGAGTAGAGCGATCTCATCGGAGTCGAAGGCGATGAAGTGCGCTGCAGATCCATCGGAGAGCCGGCGGAGAGCCGGCGTCACTTCGGCGCGCACTGTACGAGTAGCTGCCCGACCAAGAGCCGCGAGAGTAGGGGCACACACGTAGCGAGACCCCGTGGATTTACGAAGTAGTCCGCGTTGGACCAGCGTCACAACCAGACGATGCACCACTGAGCGCCCCACGCCGAGGTCTGCGGCAAGTTCGGTAACGGTCAATCCGTCGGCAGATTCGGCCACACATGAGAGAACTCGCAGACCCCGATCAAGGGTCTGCGAGTTCTCTGCGGTCATAAGAGTGAACTAGGCCGAAAGCTTCTTGGCCATGCCCTTAATCATGAATGAATTAATAATCTCGAAGATGCCGATGACGACCAGCCAGATCCCAATAACCCAGATCACTGCGGCAGCAGCAAGCGGGACGGAGATAAGTACGACGCCACCCGCCAGATACACAACGCCAGAGAAGATCGCCCATCCACGGCCTTCCTTCAGCTCCGCCGCACCGAAGAACGAATTCACTGCAGCGAAAATGAACCAGATGCCCAGAAACAGGCCAAGAACCGCAATCTGCTCCTCGCGACCCAGGGTGGGGTCTGAGGGATTGTGACCGAGACGAATCATCCACAGACCCAGGAAGATGCCAATGCCGCCGCCGATGATGAGGAGCGCGCGCATACCGCCCGACAGACCGCTCGCGAAAGCTCGGACTACGGAGAAGAGGCCACTGACGATCAGGTAGATGGCGAGAAGGACAGCAGCGACAACTGCGCCAACCCCTGGCCACGCAACCATGAGAATTCCCACGATCAAGGAGACGAGCCCCACGAATAGGAGCACCCACCAGTGCCGGGAGATGGCAGATACAACGCCCTTTTGCTCAGCAGTCATTGCAGGACTGGACATGAAACCTCCAACAAAGTGGCTGGCACACCCAGCCGACACCCTCAGGTTAGGGCCACCTGACCGATTATCGAAGGAACCGGGCGAGGAAGTCGCGGGTGAGTCGCTCTTGCGGATCAGTCAACACCTGTTCAGCCGTCCCCTGTTCGAGGATCTGACCGGCGCTCAGAAAGCACACACGATCTGCCACTTCACGCGCGAACGACATCTCGTGTGTTGCCATCACGATCGTCATCCCGGTCGCTTTAAGTTCGGCAACAGAGTCCAGCACCTCACCCACAAGCATCGGATCCAGCGCGGAGGTGATCTCGTCAAACAGCATGAGCTCGGGTTCCATCGCTAGTGCCCGGACGATAGCAACACGCTGCTGCTGGCCACCAGAGAGCTGATCCGGATATCCATTGGCCTTGTCCGCAAGCCCAAATCTGTCGAGCAAGGTCAATGCTGCCTCTCGCGCCAAGTCTCGCGATCGGTGGAGAACCTTGCGTGGCCCAAGAGTCACATTGTCGAGAACCGACATGTGGGGGAAGAGGTTGAAGGACTGGAAAACAATTCCCACTCGTCGGCGTACATCGTCGAGGTTGGTTTTCTCATGCGTGACGTCGAGACTCTCATCCAACCAAATGGATCCCGCATCAACACTCACCAAGCCGTTGACGCACCGCAGCAGAGTCGACTTCCCCGACCCGCTAGCTCCGATAAGCGCCACAACTTGGTGCGACGCGACGCTGAGGTCAATGCCGCGAAGCACCGGGACACCATCCCAGGACTTCCACACATCATCGACTCTCAACCGAGTTTCCATCAGACCGTCGCCGCCGCTCTGCGCTGCTTTTGCGTTCGCGCCTGTAGCCAGTCTGCGAAACGCGTCATCGGGATGGTGAGCGCAATGAAGATGACCGCAGCGGCGACATAGGGCGTGTAGTTAAACGACATTGAGGTGTCAATCTGTGCACGTCGCAGAATCTCAATCGGGCCAAGGATCGACACGAGCGCCGTGTCCTTCTGCAACGAGATGAAGTCATTGAGTAGCGGCGGCACGACATTCCGCACCGCTTGTGGCAGGAGAATATGGCGGTTGGTCTGCCAGGACGACAGCCCAAGCGACCGCGATGCCATGCGTTGGCTGGGATGTACCGATGCAAGGCCGGCACGAAACACCTCGGCGACGTAGGCGCCATAGGAGAGGACCAATGCAACAGTGCCCCACAGAACCTCGGAGTTGGGCACACCTTGTAAGTCCAGAGCTGGAATGCCAAAACCGAGCAAGAGGATGACCAAAATGGTGGGCACACCACGGAAGACGTCTGTATAGATCGTGGCCACCACTCGAATCGGCAGCCAGATCGGGGCCTGGAGAGTCCGAGCGAGCGCCACCACAATGCCGACAATGAGGATGAATACTTCGGCAACGATAAAGATGCGGATATTCAGCCAGAAGGCCGAAATCAACTGGGGAAACGACGAAACGAACTCATCAACGTTGAAGAAAGTGTCCTGCACAACGTGCCAACCAGGCAGCTGAGAGACCACCAGGCCGACCACGAGCACAAAAGCTGCAAGGCTTCCTAGCCCGATAAGCACGTCGCGACGAGCCCTGCGCTTGCGCGAACGGGCACGCGCAGGATCGACGTACGCGACGTCAAAACTCACTTAGGGAGCTATTCAGTGAAGTACGGCGCGTCGGCACCGCCGACAAGCCAGTCATTCGTGATCTGCTCGAGTTCACCAGAATCCTTCATCCCACTCAGCACCTTATCGACACAGATGGCCAAGGGGTTGTCCTTCTGGAAGAGCATTCCGAACTGCTCGTACCCATCGACGGCCGGGAACTGCCCGACGATCTTGCCCTTGGGGATCTCGACTGCCGTGATGTAGAAGGCCGTGGGCAGGTCGACGACGATTGCCTCAATCTGGCCGTTCCTCAGCGCGGTCTTAGCATCGTTGGTGTCGTTGTAGACGTAGGGCTCCTGCGTCGGCTTGATGAATTCGGTGATGTAGGAGAGCGACGTGGTTCCTACCTGTGCGCCGAGTTTGGCCGCTTGCAACTGTGCGAGCGAGGTGGCATTGGCCACCGGCGAATCCGCAAGTGCGATAACTGCCTGGTTCACGGTGTAGTAGCCGTCAGAAAACGTAACCACCTCTGCGCGCTTGGGCGTGATGGAGATCTGGTTGATGTCAAAGTCGAAGTCCTTCGCCCCCGGGGCGTAGGACTTATTGAAGGGCACGACGATCCACTGCACTTCATCGGCAGTGAACCCCAGGTTCTTCGCCACTGCATAAGCAACTGCGGACTCGAAGCCCTTGCCATTGCTCGGGTCGTCATCTTCAAAGTAGGGCGGGTAGGCCGGGGAGTCTGTGCCGATTGTTAGCTTGCCCGCGTTAATGAGCGACAACTTGTCCTTCGCACAAGGATCCTCGGGCGTAGGCATGGTTGACGAGGAGGTGGTGGGCGCCGGAGATGCCGAACTTGACTGGCCCGAATTATTAGGAGCACAGGCAGCCACAGCAAGTAGGCCAGCAGCGAGGACAGCAGGGGCAATAAGAAGGCGACGTCGACTCATAGGTGAATCATGCCGCAAGCCCGAATCGAGCGCGACCAAGGTCCGCTATTTGTCCTTACCGGGTGGAAGTCCACGGAAGATCTTGTCGCAGTCTGGACAAATCGGGAACCGAGACGGGTCCCGGGACGGCACCCAGACCTTGCCACACAGCGCCACGATCGGCTCCCCGGTCACGGCACTCTCCACAATGCGATCTTTGGGGACGTAGTGAGCGAATCGCTCGTGATCGCCGTCACCCCCAGTCGTTGAGGTGCGTTCATCTAAAAGCGTGTCGCCAGACGACAGCGGGTCAAGGGACTCAGGCACGCTCCCATTCTAAGGGGCTCGACTCATCCTTTCGGCTGATTTCCGAGCCGATGTGGCCGATGTGGGATCCGTAGGGGAACTCCTAGCGTCACAGGGATACGTAATGCAACTCCAGACGTTAGGGGACACGAAATGCCGCAGCAGCCGTTGGCCCAGGTGCCACTTGACGCGACATGGGATTGGTCAGAGGAAGGCTCTTGCCGCGAGGCAGACCCCAACCTCTTCTTCCATCCCCAAAATGAGCGAGGTGCAGCCCGCATCATGCGTGATCGGGCCGCGAAGGGAATTTGCGCTGGCTGTCCTGTGCGCACGGAATGTGCCGACTACGCAGTCCGTGCCCGCGAGCCCTATGGCGTGTGGGGTGGGCTGACCGAGGAGGATCGCGAGGCGATCTACCGACGTCTCGACTCACGCAACTATCCGCGAGCTCGTGGAGAAGGCCTGCGTGCTGCCGAGCACGAAATCTCTGAGGCAGTCTCCGCTCAGGCGTTGGGCATCGCCTAGATCATAAGCGACTACACTCGACCAATGAATCTGCTCGGGCGTGACTTCCTTCGTGAACTCGATTTCACGAAGGAAGAACTACTAGGTCTCCTCGATCTTGCTGCCTTACTCAAGGCAGAACGTCGAGCCGGGGCTGAGTTGCAGCGCCTAAGCGGCAAACGCATCGCGCTACTTTTCGAAAAGACCTCCACCCGCACCCGCATCTCTTTCGAGGTTGCGGCCGCCGAGCAGGGTGCCGCGACGACCTATCTCGATCCGCAGTCCTCGCAACTTGGCCATAAGGAATCTGCGGCCGACACCGCACGCGTGCTCAGCCGACTCTTCGATGCCATCGAATATCGCGGCAGCAGCCAAGCCATCGTCGACACCTTGGCTGAATATGCCGACATACCCGTCTACAACGGGCTCACCGATGCCTGGCACCCAACGCAAATGTTGGCCGACTTTCTCACTATGCGCGAGTGCGCGGGGCAGGACTTCACCAAGATCTCCTACGCGTACCTCGGCGATGCCCGCAACAACATGGGCAATTCACTGCTCGTCACAGGTGCCATCCTCGGCTGCGATGTGCGCATCGTTGCTCCGAAGGCACTGTGGCCTGATGCCGCTGTCCAAGCTGCAGCCCATACACGTGCCCAGGAATCCGGTGCCCGGATTCTGCTCACCGAAAATCCGGACGAGGGACTTGCCGGAGTTGATGCCGTACACACCGACGTGTGGGTGTCTATGGGTGAGCCAGCCGAAGTGTGGGCTGAGCGCATCGCGCTGCTTCGCCCGTACCGAGTGGACGCCGCAATGATGAAGAGATCGGGCCGCCCAGACACGGTTTTCATGCACTGCCTGCCGGCATTCCACGACGACCAAACCGCCGTGGGCAAGAAAGTTGCTGCTGAATTTGGTCTCACCGGCGGAGTCGAGGTCACCCATGAGGTGTTTGAGGCACCTACAAGCGTGGTCTTCGATCAAGCCGAGAACCGTATGCATACGATCAAGGCCGTTCTCGTCGCTACCCTCGCAGGCGCGTAGTAACTACTTCGACAAACGAGCGCGCAACGCCGCTAGCTCTTCGCGGAGCGCATCTGGCACATGATCCCCGAACTCTTCGAAGTACGTCTCGGTCAGATCACACTCCGCCAGCCAAGAAGCGGCGTCAACGGTGAACAGCTCCTCCATGACGCCAGGAGCGACGTCGAGACCCGTAGTGTTGATGCCGCCAGCAACAGGGAGCATACCGACCGGGCTCTCCAACGCATCCACGTCACCAGAAATTCGGCGCACGATCCAGTCCAGGACTCTGGAGTTCTCTCCGTAGCCGGGCCAGATGTAGTCGCCGTCTGCATCCTTGCGGAACCAGTTGACGGAGAAAATCTTGGGCAACTTGGAGGCATCAGTCATCGAGCCGATACGCAGCCAATGGCCCCAGTAGTCCGCCATGTTGTAGCCACAGAATGGAAGCATGGCGAACGGGTCGCGGCGCAGTTCGCCGACAGTGCCCTCAGCTGCAGCGGTCTTCTCCGAGGAGATGCTCGCGCCCATAAACACGCCGTGACGCCAGTTCAGCGACTGCGTCACCAGTGGCACGTTCGTGGCGCGGCGACCGCCGAACAAGATCGCGTCGATGGGAACACCCGAGGGGTCCTCCCAATTGGGCGCAATAGACGGGCACTGCTCCGCGGGTGCGGTGAAGCGAGCATTTGGATGCGCCACGGGATCTGTGGACGCGGGCGTCCAGTCGTTGCCTTTCCAATCGATCAAGTGGGCGGGGGCTTCCTCGGTCATGCCCTCCCACCACACGTCACCATCATCCGTGAGGCCGACGTTCGTGAAGAGACAGTTGGCGTACAGGGTGCGAATGGCATTGGCGTTCGTATGCATGCCGGTGCCGGGGGCGACACCGAAGAACCCGGCTTCCGGATTGATGGCGTACAGGCGACCATCATCACCGAAGCGCATCCAGGCAATGTCGTCGCCAACGGTCTCCACTACCCAACCCGGCAGAGTGGGCTCGAGCATCGCGAGGTTTGTCTTGCCACAAGCCGAGGGGAACGCCGCGGTCACGTATCGCACATCACCCTTCGGCGAAGTGAGCTTGAGGATGAGCATGTGCTCGGCCATCCAGCCTTCATCACGCGCCATGGCTGATGCGATGCGAAGTGCAAAACACTTCTTGCCGAGGAGCGCATTGCCGCCATATCCCGATCCGTAGGACCAGATCTCGCGCGTCTCGGGGAAATGCACGATGTACTTCGTGTCGCTGCATGGCCAGGCGACATCAGCACGCTCAACTCCAGCGGCATCTTTGAGCGGGTATCCGACACAGTGCAGAGCAGGCACGAAATCGCCATCTTCGCCGATGAGATCCAATGCGGCCTGACCCATGCGCGTCATGATGCGCATGTTCGCAACGACGTAGGGGGAATCGGTGATCTCGACGCCCAGCTGCGAGATGCGTGAACCGAGTGGCCCCATCGAAAACGCGATGACGTACATCGTGCGGCCACGCATCGCACCCTCGAACAGCCCGCGCAGGTTCTTGCGCATCTGCGAGGGATCCATCCAGTTGTTGGTGGGGCCTGCGTCTTCTTCATTGAGAGAACAGATAAACGTGCGATCTTCGACGCGTGCAACGTCACTGGGGTTGGAGCGAGCAAGGAAAGAATTGGGACGAATCTTTTCGTTGAGCTTGATGAGCATGCCCGACGCCACCATCTCAGCGGTGAGACGATCCCACTCTGCCTGAGACCCGTCGCACCACACGATGTTGTCGGGCTGCGTGAGTTCGGCTACCTGCTCCACCCACTCCAATAATTTCTTATTACGAGTCGGTGCATTGGTCAGGTCAACAGTGCTCATGAGCAGACTCCCGAATTCGATGAAACGTGTTCTGTAATGATGCCGCGTTACACCGGCAGACGACAGCCACGGAGCCCCGTTTGGGGCCATTTGTGAGCAATGGCACAAGGGAATGATCTGTGAAGGTATCCCGCGTCACACCTGACGCAATTGCACCATAACGCGTGACGGCTGTAACCGTTTTAGGTCGTGGGTACGAATCTGCGTAGGCGGAGACTGTTGGCGACCACAAACACACTCGATGACGCCATGGCGGCTCCCGCCAGCATGGGATTGAGCACGCCGGCGGCGGCTAGCGGGATCATCGCCACGTTATAGGCGAACGCCCAAAAAAGGTTGCCACGAATGACGGCGAGTGTTTTCCTCGACAGTCTGATCGCGTCTACCGCAGCCAGCAGATCCGATCGCACCAACGTCAGATCGCTCGCCTCAGCAGCAACGTCCGAACCACTGCCCATAGCAATTCCGAGATCCGCGGTCGCCAGCGCCGCGGCATCGTTGACTCCGTCTCCCACCATGGCCACAACCGACCCATGGGCTTGTAGTGCTGTGACATGTACGACCTTGTCCTCGGGCATCACATCTGAGACAACATCCGTGATGCCCACCTGGATCGCCACGGCCCGTGCAGCACGTTCGTGATCTCCCGTGAGCAAAACTGGACGAAGCCCGAGGTCGCGAAGTAGCGAGACTGCTCGTGCGCTCGTGGGGCGAATCTTGTCAGCCACGGCAATCGCGCCAATTACGCGCGTGCCTTGGGCAACAGCAACCACTGTCGCCCCTACGTCACCCCAAGCGTCCATACAAAGTTGCAAGTTGTCCGATGGCTTGGATCCCACCGTTTCGGCGACCCATTGCGGTCGACCAATGGTGATCTGTTCCTCCCCTACCATCGCTTGCACGCCTGCACCCCGAGCATTAGAAAACTCGCGCATCGGGGTCACAGATCCAGCAGCAGCCACAATCGCACGTGCAACTGGATGCTCACTTCCGATCTCCGCACTCGCCGCGAGTTGCAAGACGGTCGCGTCAGACACCCCTTCCCCTGCGACGCCGAGCACACTCATCGCGCCCATCGTCACAGTGCCGGTCTTGTCGAGAACGATCGTATTGACCCGACGGGTGTCTTCGAGAACTTGAGGCCCCCTGATGAGGATGCCAATTTGTGCTCCGCGCCCAGTACCCACCAACAGCGCGATCGGCGTCGCGAGCCCGAGTGCACAGGGACAAGCGATGATCAGGACTGCCACAGCCGCCGTGAAGGCTGCTTGGGCGTCATGAGTGATGAACCACCACGCAGCCAATGTGACGAGTGAAACCAGCATCACCACAGGCACAAAAACCGCCGAGACACGATCTACAAGACGTTGAATCGGTGCCTTCTCCATCTGAGCAGCAACAACGAGTCGCGCGACCTGAGCCAACCGGGTGTCTGACCCCACACGTGAAGCGCGGACTAGGAGACGACCGTCAATGTTCATTGTTCCGCCGGTGACTTGCGACCCTTCCGCGATATCTACCGGAAGGGATTCACCGGTGAATAAAGATTCATCAACGCAGGAAGCGCCCTCCTCAACCATGCCATCGGTAGCAATCCGTTCGCCAGGGCGGACTACAAATACATCGCCCACCTGCAAGATGTCAGCACTCACAACCACTTCAACGCCGTCGCGCAGCACTGAGACCTCAGGGACAGACAGATCCATGAGCGCCCGTAAAGCAGAAGACGATCGGAACTTTGCACTCACCTCACTCCATCGGCCCGCCAAAATGAATACCGGTACAACCGCTGCAACTTCGAAGTACGTCTGCGGCCCGTTCATCTCCATCCCATGACCACTTGCGAAAAGCAGCACCCACAGGCTCCAGATAAAAGCTGCACCTACACCGAGGCTGATCAGCGTGTCCATAGTCACCGCACGATGTCGAGCATTGATCCAGGTAGCACGATGAACGGGCCATGCGCCCCACGTAACGATGGGGAGCGTCAATACCAGCGCCGCCCACTCCCAACCGGTGAATCGAAGGATCGGAATCATCGACAAGGCCATCACTGGGATCGCAAGGACCAGACAGATCCAGAATCGTCGACGAAGTGACGCGATCTCATCTGCAGGACCGCTCGCCGCACCCAGCGCACTGGCTCCATAGCCGGTCTCCTCGACCGCCTTGACGACATCGGCAACGGTGAGGCCGTCAGGGATGGTGATCTGGGCACTCTCGGTGGCGAAGTTGACTGTGGCAGTGACCCCCGGCAATCGATTCAGCCGACGCTCCACACGGGCAGCACACGACGTACACGTCATGCCGGTCACTGTGAGGTCGATCTGGGTGGTCACTCCTCCAGAGTAGATCCGGAAGGACCATGAGCGACAATGAACCATGCTCATGCTCATGGCGGCTGCCGCACTATTCGTGGCTCAGCCACCTGCTGCCCCGGAACACCGCCAGGTGCTCATCGTGACGACGGCAAGTTCGACAGCGACCGTAGGCACTCTCGAGGCGTACACCTGGAGCCGAGGGACCTTTCGTCGAACCCTTGGCCCGGTCACGGCCTACGTTGGTGGCGAAGGCATCGGTAAAGCTTCTGAATGGCGCTCTCGCACTCCGAGCGGCGTATTCACCATGACCGAAGGATTCGGCTGGGCGGCAGACCCCGGCACTGACATGCCCTATCGCAAAGTGGGTTCGTCAGCGTGGTGGGTGTCTGACACGACGTCCCCGGCATACAACACCATGCAGTTCTGTCGTCCCAGTGCCTGCACATTCGAGACCGGCGTTTCCGAACGGCTCGCGAGCATTCCGGTCTACCGACACGCGATGGTCATCAATTACAACCGTAACCCGATCAGATCTGGCGCAGGATCGGCCTTCTTCCTCCACGAGTCGGCTGGCGCGCCTACAGCTGGCTGT
>CAINMH010000198.1 GCA_903850745.1 uncultured bacterium | reverse complement strand
TCATGGGCGAGTTGACCGCCGTGCTTGCTTCCGTGGCTGCTCCGGTCGATCTGGTGATCGTCGCGGGTGGAAGCTTCGACATCTCCGACCCAACGTGCGCCGAAGGCGCCTGGTCTGAGTCGTTCCTGAGCGCCAAGCGAGACTTCTATCGCGGACTTCCGCTGAACAGCGCCATTGAGAGCGCGGCAGCCGAGTTCTCGTCCGCTCACCCCGATGGCTACCTCGGGCTCCACCTTCGTTACTCCGATCGAGCCCATCAAGCCCCGACCCCCTGGGCGATCAAGCGCGCCTTGGCTCGGCAGGCCGCTGAGACGGGGCTGACAGACGTGTTCATCGCGAGCGACTCGCCGCGCGCACGCGCTGAGTGGAGCCGGCGAGTCGAGGGGATGGGGTTGCGCGCTTGGGACCTCTCGGATTCGTTCGCTGCCCTGGCCGGCGCCACCTCAGCTGGCCCAGCCCTCGGCGACTGGCGGATTCTGGGGGGCAGCACTCGCTTGGTGCTCTTCGCGGAGTCGTCCTACTCCGTTGAAGCGTGCGTAGCCTCCGGTAGTTGGGCTTCGTCGTCCGCCCTGCCGACGAGCCGTATGCGTGCCGTGGGGCATCGAGGCTTGACGATCGCGTCTAACGCTGTCACCTATCCGAAACGGCGACTGTTCCATCGCGTTGAACAAAGCGGCTGACCTCGGCCTCGGAACGGCGCGTCAGGCCGCGCCTACAACCAAGCCGCGACTGGGTAGGGCAGCTGCAAGATCGAGTGTCCTCTTCAGACGATTGCCGGTCGAGTATGGGAGAAGCCCATCATGCTGGAGTCGACCAACCACGATTCCTGGTGAGATGCCGATTTCTCGGGCAAAGGTTTCAATCTCCGCGAGCCCACGGAGTTGGCGGAGTTCAGGCTCGTACTCACCTGGGATGAGGACTTCCCGGGAGAAAGCGTCTGCTTCGAGTTCCTGCTGCTGATTTTGAGGCGATCCCTGATCGCTGTCGATGAAGACCGCGGTGCGCGGATGAAGGAACACGTGGCCGATCTCGTGAAACAGGGTGAACCACAAATGATCGTCTGTCCTGTGGCGCAACGACAACTGCACGAGCGGCCGTCCGCCAATCCAGCGTGTCGCACCAGAGCATCGGGCTCCGGGCACCTCGGGAACGAGCACCAATCTGACCCCTGCTGCGGCACATACGCCCTTGAGTGCAGGCACCAGTGCAGCATAATCGCTGGCACGGGTCAGGGCTCGCAGTTGCCCAACTGCCGCTTCGAGCTGAGGCTTGCTGAACTCACCACAAGGCTGGCCCCACGCCGCCTGCTCACCCAGCCGAAGCCACGCGGCTACGGCACCAGGGTGGCTGATGAAAGCGGGCGACTTCCGGAAGGCGGCCGCTGGTGACTCCCAGAGTTGCCGCCACGCTGGGGTGTCCGCCACCCCAAAGAAGTCAAGAACTTGAGTGAGCGTGGCGACCTTGTCGCGGGCCGAGGCCGTAATCACCCCCATCTTCCTCAGCGCCGCGATGGGTATTTCATCCAAGAAGGCCAATTGACCTTCGAGGACCTCTCTGCGACCTAACCGGGCCTTGTCTTCCGCGAACAGCGACTGCATTGCATTCCACGTTCGTGCCGGGATATGGGTCACCGACTCCAGCCGAAGGGCTGTCTCGTGGGAGACCGGCGCATGACCTCGGATCATTTGGTTAAGTGCCTTGGCTGACATGCCGATGCGGTTCGCGAACTCCGCCTGCGTCATGCACTGCTCCTCGAGCCACTCCTCGATCATTGCTCCAGGTGGAACGGCGTAGTTGGGCGCGAAGGCTGCCTCAGACTGCCGTGCCTCAATGTTCCCTTGCACGTTCGATTTCCTTCCTCTCGGATGGGTCCCATCCCTGCTTGCTCGTTCCCGACTACTGATGCGTGTCCCGGATGCCTAGGACCACGATGCTCGTCACAGCGTTCCAGTCGACACCGCCATCTGGCTTTCGCACAACTGGCTCGGCGGGTCGGATCAACAGTCGGTACGGATGATCCAAATCTGCAGACCAATGCTCCGCAAAAGTGCTGGTGAGCTCATCAAGCCGCCGAAGTCTTTGATCCTCGAACTCGACATGCACCCCCCTTTACCTCCTAGGTAAAGATACACCTATCGGTACGACTCACGCATCCCTCTGACTCCGCCCAATATTTGAGCCAACGAGAGACTCATAGATCACGGCCATCTGCTCGGCCGATGATCGCCACGTGAACCCGCTGGCTCGCTCAATGCCGGCCCACCGCCTGTCATCTCGAAGGGCTTGGTCGTCGAGGAGTCTGGTCATGGCCGCTGCCAGCTCATCGGCCTCACCCGGCGTGAAGTAGATCGCTGCATCACCCCCGACCTCGGGCAGCGAGGTGGCCCGCGCGAGCACGGTGGGCGTTCCGCAGGCCATCGCCTCGAGCGCCGGAAGACCGAACCCCTCGAATCTCGACGGGAACACGCAGATGAGGGCATTGCCGTAGGCGCCGGGCATGGCGTGGTCGGGCAGGGAGACCTGCCTCGTCGTGTGGTGGATGCCCAGGTCTGCGAGTTCGCGCTTCTCCGGGTTGGTGAAGGGTCCCCCACCGACGAACACGAGTTCGAGATCCGGCTGCTGCCGTTGGATCGCCTGGAACGCCCTCATGAGCACGATCGCGTCTTTGTACTGGCCTCTATTGCCCACGAAGAGCGCGTAGCGATCGGGGAGGCCCTCTACTGGCGGTGCTCCGGGCGTGAATTGCGGATCGACACCATGGTGAACGACCGAGATCGGCGCCTTGATCGGCCCGTAGGTGCGCACGAGATCCGCGCGCGTTGCCTCCGAGACGCATACGACGTGGTCGGCGGTCATCACGTATCGCTTCTTCAGGGTAAGGAAGTCGAGGCGACGTCGCGTCTTGGGCATGAGCTCGGGGATCATGTCGTGGACGGTCACCACGCGGCGCGCGCCCGGATATCCGGCGAG
>CAINMH010000197.1 GCA_903850745.1 uncultured bacterium | reverse complement strand
TGTTGCACTCCGGGTTGTCGCAGATCACGCGCGCACGTGCGCCTTCCTTATTGGAGACGGTGTCCTTCCTGGAAATGAGGGACGTGGATATGTGCTGCGTCGCTTGATGCGACGCACCATTCGCATGATGCGTCTTATCGGTGCACACGATCCGGTCATGGGTGATCTGATCGATCGCACGATCGAGACCATGGCGCCGCAGTACCCGGAACTCAATGACGAAGCCAATCGAATCCGCCAGATCTCGATCGCCGAAGAGGCGACTTTCCTTCAGACCCTCCGCACCGGTACGACCATCTTCGACACCGCAGTGGCCAACATTCGCAAGTCCGGCGGCACCTTGCTGGCAGGCGATGAAGCGTTCGCCTTGCACGACACCTACGGATTCCCTATCGATCTCACGTTGGAGATGGCTGCCGAGCAGGGGCTGTCGGTTGACGAGGATGGCTTCAGGGCATTGATGAAGCAGCAGCGCGAGCGAGCTAAGGCTGATGCCCGTGAGCGCAAGAGTGGTCTCGTGGCGACCACGGCGTATCGCGACATCCTGGATTCGGGCGGACTCACTGAGTTCACCGGTTACTCCGAATCGCAGACCGAGTCGACGGTCATCGGAATCCTGCTGGACGGCAACACAGTTCCAGCGGCAACGGTTGGTCAGCATGTGGAGGTCATCCTCAATCGCTCACCCTTCTACGCGGAATCTGGCGGGCAGCTGGGCGACCACGGTCGTCTTCAGTCCGGTGGTGGACTGGTGCTTGATGTCTACGACGTCCAAACACCTGTGTCGGGTCTCTTCGTCCATCGTTGCGAGGTGATTTCCGGAGAGCTGGCCACCGGAGATTCAGTAATCAGTGAGGTCGACGTGGCTCGGCGTCGGGCGATTTCCCGCGCTCACACCGCTACTCATTTGATTCATCGTGCTTTCCGCGAACGCCTGGGAGACACGGCCACTCAGATGGGCTCGGAGAACGCCCCCGGGCGCCTTCGCTTCGATTTTCCGAATCCGACGGCCGTGGCAGGCACAGTTATGCAAGAAGTCGAGCAGCGGGTCAATGAGGTGCTTCTCGAGGATCTTGCCGTGACCGCCAACGTCATGTCGCAGGCCGATGCACGCGCGATGGGTGCCATGGCCCTCTTCGGTGAGAAGTACGGCGAGAAGGTCCGTGTCGTGTCGGTCGGCGACTGGGCCCATGAGCTCTGTGGCGGAACGCATGCTCAGCGATCTGGTCAGCTAGGAGTTGTCACCTTCTTGTCCGAGGGTTCCATCGGCGCAGGCGTCCGACGCGTTGAAGCCCTTGTGGGTGCTGACGCCTATTCATTCCTCGCAAAGGAACACCTGCTGGTCACCAGGCTGACCGAGCTCACCAAAGCGCCGGCAGATCAACTGCTGGATCGAGTCACGGCGACCATCACCGCGCTCAAGGATGCCGAGCGCGACCTGGCCAAGGTGCGAAGTGCTCAACTCACTACGAATTTGTCCGGCATCATCGGCGAGGGCAAGGACATCGGACCGCTGCGATTCTGGGCCTTTGCCGCTCCGACGGGCACCAGCGCCAATGACCTGCGTGAACTCGTCGTTCAGGCACGTGGGCGTCAACGCGATGAGATCCCGGCCGTCCTCGTCGGAACGGCGATTGAGGAGGGCAAGGTCTCGTTAGTCGCCGGTGCGAACCAGAAGGCAATCGATCTTGGGGTTGACGCCAACTCGCTACTCAAGTCGGCACTTCCCAGCATCGACGGCAGGGGAGGCGGAAAGCCCGACTTCGCGCAGGGCGGTGGCACCCGCGTTGATGGCGTTGATGCGGCCTTCGTGGCTGTCGAAGCCTTTGTCCGCGAGCGGCTCGGCCAGTAACCATGCGCACCGGTGTTCGACTCGCCTGCGATGTCGGAAAGGCGCGTATCGGCATCGCTCGGAGTGATCCGAGAGGAGTTCTGGCTGTTCCATTGGATCCAGTCAAGGCGGGGGAGAACTCTGCATCGCTCGTGCGTGATATCGCGATCGAGTACGAAGCGATTGAGATCATCGTCGGACTTCCCATCTCGATGTCGGGGGCTTTGGGCGCTGCGGCGGAGTACACGCAAGCCTGGGTTGACCAATTAAGTGCCGTCACTGAGATTCCCATTCGGCTTCACGACGAGCGACTCACGACTGTTCAGGCCCAGCGGGGTCTCCATGAGGCGGGTCGCACCACGAAGTCTTCACGTGCGGTCATCGACAGCGCGTCTGCGGTCGTCCTGCTCCAGACGTGTTTGGATAGCGAGAGGTCATCGGGGCTTCCGGTAGGCACTGAGGTACGAAGGGAGAACTGATGGGATCACTGGACGATCTCCTCAGTACTGATCCCTTGCCCCCTTCTCGCCATCGGTCAGGAATCGCCCGCGCACTTGCCCTGGTCCTCGTCGTCCTGGTCCTCGTGGGAGTCAGCTGGGGGGCTCTCACCATCGTGCGCTCGTCCTCTGGCACCGATGACTATCCC
>CAINMH010000196.1 GCA_903850745.1 uncultured bacterium | reverse complement strand
TGCTGGTAGCGCTACGGAAGGTGACGTCGGCGGTTGAGGGCCCGGGAAATCCTCTCGATTGTTCGCTCGGGGCTTCCCGACATTTCCGCGGCAGTCCAACGGACGACCTGAAATCCACGAGCCTCCAGACACTCCTGACGGATCTTTTCGGCTCTCAACGCTTCAACCGTGGAGTACTTATTCAGCCCATCTGCCTCGCCGATGACTCTCTCCTCGTCCCATAGGAAATCGACACGGACATATTTGCCCGCGTCACTTCGAACCCAGGCTTGTGGCGTGGGTAGCCGCAGAGTGGATCGAGCAATTTTCCCCCACGACAAAGCTTCGAGTGGTGACTCAACGAGAGGTTCGACGAACCGCAACACAGCTGCGACCGACCGAATGCCTCTCGAGCCCGGTAAGTCAGCAACCTTTGCGGTCAATTCCGCCAGCGCACAATCGCGAAGCCTCGAATCGCGCACCATCTCCGTCACTTCGCCTGAATCGAATTCATACAGTGGCTGAACGTGACCTGTCACGCGCTGCGCGATGACCAAGCGCAAAGCTGCAGAGAGCGGGATAACTGCACGTTCAAGCGAGAAACCACGAGCAAGATCTATCCCAGTTCGTAGCGGGCAGGTGACTGGCTCACCATGGGGTCCTTCCACGACATGATGCAGTGGAAGCTGGAAAATTCTTCGAACGCGCAATCCCGGGCGCCGCCCAAACTTGAGCCCCTTCGCATGTCTGACAAGTACTGTGATGTGCGCTGGGGCCACTTCGGGCACGAGGAACTGCGGCGATGGGAGACCCCAGATCGCTGCGGCGGTCTCATTGCCTGCGGCTACTACTAGGCCAAGAGACTCAATTTCACGGGCGAATTCCTGGACTTGCAGAAATCGAGAAAGGCCCTGGTCAGGACGTTGGTCGGCAATGTACGAATCGGGTCTGAGTCGCGCGATTCGTTCGGCCGCAACTGCCTGCGCAAGCCGCGACCTGGAGACGCCGACACGTTCTGCATCTTGCGTGGAGAAGACATTCAGGCCGAATGCCAAGCGGAGTTGCTCCGCCGTACGCAGTGTTCCGACTCGAGGGGACATTGCAGCATCATCAAGAAGTGCGGCAATTTTCACCACGCAGCATTCGCACCTGTGGACAGCCCACCCAACCCGCCGACGTCACCTTCCGTAGCGGCAAAAGAAGAAGTTAACGCTACGGAAGGTGACGTCGGCGGAAAGAGAGACAGGTGAGGGGAGTTAGCCGAGGGAGATGGGCTTGACGATGTCGGCGAAGATCACGATCGCCCCCATGACGACAAGCGAAGCAGCAACCACATATGCGACTGGAAGGAGTTTGGCCACATCGGCCGGCCCAGGATCGGGCTTGCCACGCATCTTGGCTATGCGCCGCTTGATCGACTCGTACACCGCTCCTGCCACGTGGCCGCCATCAAGGGGCAGTACAGGAATTAGATTGAACAGGAAGAGGAAGAGATTCAAGGACGCTGCCAATGACAGGAAGATTGCAACTTTCGCCTTTATCGGCTGATCAGAGGCCGCGATGTCACCGCCAATCCGCGTGACGCCCACAACGCTCACCGGGCCATCCACTGCCCGTTCTTCTCCGCCAATCAAGGTGTCAGCAACAAGTTCATAGAGCCGTACCGGAAGGGCAACCAGCGCCTTAACAGAGGCAGTAGTCATATCCCACATCTGTACGGGCACAGTCGCGAAGGACTGCGGAACGAAATCAGAGGCTGGGCGGATTCCCAAGAATCCCGTTTTTTCGGACGCACCCGTCGGCGTGCCATCAGCGTTATAGACGGGGCGTGTCACCTGAGTGACTTCAACGGGTACGTCGCGCACACCCCCATCCGCAAAGCCCACCGTGAGGACAGCAGGACCGGCAGGCATGGCCCGAATGATGGTCGTGGCTTCGTCCCACGTGGTCACAGGAATGCCGTCGATGGCCACGAGAGTCTCACCCGGCTGAAGATTCGCTTGCGCAGCAGGCGAAGGAACCGAGCCAGCCGGACACGAGCCGTCAGCAAGCGCGTCACCGGAGGGAGCGCTCATAGTCGGAGTGCACGGAACAACAGCAGCGACGGAAGTTGTCGGTGTGGGAATGCCGATGCCGCACAGCACAATTGCGAACAGCACAAACGCGAGGATGAGGTTCATCGTCGGTCCGCCAAGCATGATGATGATTCGCTTCCACGTCGCGCGCCGGTAGAACACACGATCCTCATCGCCGGGCGCGATCTCTTCCAGAGACTGCTGACGCGCATCCGCAATCATGGTCGCGAAACGACCCGTGGACGCTCGAGTAGCAGTACCCGGAGGGGCGTCCGGCGGAGGCGGAAGCATGCCGATCATGCGGATATAACCACCCACCGGAATGGCCTTGAGTCCATACGTCGTCTCACCCTTGACCTTCGACCAAATCTTGGGGCCAAAGCCGATCATGTACTCGGTGACCTTGACGCCGAAGAGCTTCGCTGGCGCGAGATGGCCGACCTCATGGAGTGCGATCGAAGCGAGAATTAACAAGGCGAACAGAACGATCCCGATGATCTCTGCGATCATGAACTCCCGCCTTCCTTGGGTTGCCCCGTTAGAGCTTCGGCGCGCTCTCGCGCCCACGCATCTGCAGTAATGACGTCTGAGAGACGAATTTCGTTCCCTTTGGTATCCCGCGATGCGGATAAGTGCTCCTCGAGAACAGAAGACACCGTGTCTACGATGCCCGTGAAGCCCAACCGCCCAGCGAGAAACGCCGCCACGCACACTTCGTCAGCACCATTCATCACCGCTGGCGCAGTGCCGCCTACGGCCGCCGCACGCCGAGCCAGGCGTACGGCCGGGAAGACATCCTCGTCAAGCGGATCGAAGTCCCAGCGCGCGCCCGAACTCCAATCACATCCGGGTGCCGCATCCGCAATCCGATCGGGCCACGCCAAACCGAGCGCGATCGGCAGCCGCATATCAGGTGGGGAAGCCTGCGCCAACGTCGATCCGTCAATGAACTCGACCATTGAGTGGACCACAGATTGTGGATGTACGACGACATCGATGCGCTCCAACGGCACCCCGAAGAGCAAATGCGCCTCAATCAACTCAAGCCCCTTATTCACCAAGGTGGCCGAGTTGATTGTGACGAGCGGTCCCATGGACCACGTCGGGTGCGCAAGCGCCTGCGCAGGCGTGACTTCAGCCAATTCAGCACGAGTCCGCCCCCGGAAGGGCCCACCACTTGCAGTCAAGATCAACCGGCGAACCTCAGCTGCGCGCCCACCGCGTAGACACTGCGCGAGCGCAGAGTGCTCCGAATCGACCGGCACGATCTGCCCTGGACGCGCGATCGCACTGACTAAGGGCCCACCGATGATCAATGACTCCTTGTTGGCGAGAGCCAAGGTCGAGCCGGCTTCCAGAGCGCGCAAAGTAGGCACGAGACCAGCAGAACCGGCCATCCCATTGAGGACGACGTCGCATGGCAGTGCAGCAAGGTCGGCAACAGCGTCGTGTCCGCCACTGACGTGAGCGGAAGTTGCCGAAAGGAGCCCTGCAAGACGCTCCAGGGCGTCGATTCGACCCACTGCAACGTGCGGCACACCAAACTCCAGCGTTTGAGCGCAGAGCAATTCCAGGTCCGATCCACCGGCAGCCAGCCCCACCACCCGAAAGCTGCTCGGATTGCGCCGAATCACGTCTAGGGCCTGCACCCCGATCGACCCGGTGCTCCCCAGAATCACGACATCGCGGCGGCTCACGGCACCAGTCTCCCCCATCCTCCGCCGCAAAGGTGGCCCGACGGGCATACCCTCGTGCTGACTAAGGAGGAACCATGACCGCCATTGACCAGTCCCTGCCCGTCATCGGAGGGCCCGACCTTCCTCAGGTGCGCCGCTTGGTCACCGAAATCCCCGGGCCCCGTTCTGCGTCACTGCTCGCTCGTCGCAGCGCGGCAGTTAGCGCCGGTGTCAGCGGGACTGTGCCTATCTTTGCGCAGGCTGCTGGCGGTGGGGTCATTGTCGATGTCGACGGCAACTCATTCATTGACCTCGGCTCAGGTATCGCGGTGACGACAGTGGGCAACGCCAATCCGGAGGTTGCTGCGCGAGTGAGTGAACAAGCCGCGCGTCTTACTCACACGTGCTTCATGGTCGTGTCGTACGACGGCTACGTAGAAGTGTGTGAACAACTCAACCGACTCACTCCTGGGGATCATGAAAAACGCTCCGCTCTCTTCAACTCGGGAGCAGAGGCGGTCGAAAATGCCGTCAAGATTGCGCGCGCAGCAACCAAGCGTCAGGCCGTCATTGTGTTCGAGCACGGCTATCACGGGCGCACCAATCTCACGATGGCCCTTACGGCAAAGGACATGCCTTACAAGCATTCCTTTGGCCCATTCGCGCCCGAGGTCTACCGCATGCCCATGTCGTACCCGTTCCGAGATGGTGACGTCAGCGGAGCAGAGATGGCTGCACGCGCGACACTACGCATCGATAAAGAAGTTGGCGCTGATCAAGTGGCAGCCATCATCATCGAGCCGATCCAGGGGGAGGGTGGATTTATTGTGCCTGCCCCTGGTTTCCTTCCGGCGATTCGTGAGTACGCCAGTGACAACGGCATAGTGTTCGTTGCCGACGAAATTCAGACCGGCTTCTGCCGCACTGGATCCTGGTTCGCCTGCGAGCACGAAGGCATCGTTCCTGATCTCATCACCACTGCCAAAGGCATGGCCGGAGGGCTTCCGCTCGCCGCTGTCACTGGGCGAGCGGAGTTGATGAACGCCGTACATCCCGGCGGACTCGGCGGCACCTACGGCGGCAATCCGGTGGCGTGTGCTGCCGCACTGGGTGCAATGCAGTCGATGGAAGAGCAGGACCTGAACTCCCGTGCTCGACAGATCGAGTCTTTGATGTTGCCCCGCCTGCGCGCTCTCGCTGCCGCAGATCCTCGAATCGGCGAAATTCGCGGTAGAGGTGCAATGCTCGCGATGGAGATAGTCAAGGCGGGCACTAAGGATCCAGATTCTGCTTTGACTTCGGCGGTCGCCAAGTATTGCCACGGCCATGGCGTCGTGCTCCTTACAGCCGGCACCTACTCCAATGTCATCCGCTTCCTGCCACCGCTCACGATTCCCGATGAGTTACTCACAGAAGGTCTCGATGTCGTCGCAGAAGCCTTCGCAGCCAACTAGCGTGCACGCATGAGCAATTCAGCACCACTCGGCGGACGCACTCTGGTGGGTTTCGATCTGGAGACAACCGGCGTCGATCCGTACGAAGCACGCATCGTCACAGCTTCGCTGTGCACGATTGGCGAGGCCGACCGCAACTGGCTAGCCGATCCGGGCATCGAGATTCCAGCGGGATCAACAGCCGTTCATGGCATCACCACTGACCATGCCCGCACTCATGGACGTGCCGCGCGTGAAGTGGTCGAAGAAGTGGCGTGTTCGTTAAGCGATACCTGGCAAAACGGTGACGTAGTCGTTATCTATAACGCCGCCTATGACCTACGAGTGGTGACGGAAGAGTTGGTGCGCCACGGCTTGCCACCGATCACCATCGGCCCAGTTCTCGATCCACTTGTCATCTGGCGCAACGCAGAGCGATATCGCAAAGGCAAGAAAACTCTCGCAGAAGCCGTTCTTCGCTTTGGTGTGGAGCTCACCGCACCTCACGAGTCGGCGGCAGATGCCACCGCCGCGATCTTGGTCACCGAGGGTCTCGCCCAACTTGTGCCCTGGCGCATCTGGACCCCAGAAGAAGCCGCCCAACTCCAGCAAAACTGGAACCGTGAGTGGGCCGACAACTTCGCGGCATTTCTGAAGGGCAAAGGCGGCGACTGGGAGTCGGTGGATGGCTCGTGGCCGCTGGGCGCGCGACGAGCGGCCACATGAGCGAGACGGCAATTGTGGGCTCTGCACTTGCTCGCGAGGTGAACGGTTCCGGACCGCCGTTGGTCCTCATTCACGGACTGAGTTCATCTAGGCGAGCCTGGGACCTCATCGCCCACGAACTCGCCGAGGACTTCACGACGTATGCGATCGATCTGCCTGGGCATGGCGGCTCTCCCTCCCTCACCACTACGACCCCCACGACTCCGCAGGAACTTGCCCGTGCACTGGAGGACTTCCTCGATTCTGAAGGCATCGACACGGCACACCTAGTCGGCAATTCCATGGGTGGCTGGATAGCTCTAGAAGTCGCCGCGAATGGGCGTGCGATGTCTGTCACCGCACTGTGTCCGGCGGGCTTCTGGCGACCGAAGGAGCGCCCGACCAAGGGCCTGTCGAGGACACACCGCGCAGCCATAGTCACGAAGCCGGTCATCCCCGCCATCATGCGCATTCGCCCGCTACGGACTGCGCTATTTCGCACTGGCATGGAACGCGCAGGCACCGTCCCCTATGCCGTTGCCCGCGATGCTGCATTGGCTCAGGCCAGCGCGGAAGGCTTCGACTCGTGCTTGGCGGGTATGACCGGCCACAACTTCTCGCGTGCTGCTGATATCCCCGCCGACGTACCGGTGACAATTGCCTTCGGCGACAACGATCACTTACTGCCTGCTCCA
The DNA here is from genome assembly GCA_903850745.1 of uncultured bacterium. Classification (GTDB taxonomy): domain Bacteria; phylum Actinomycetota; class Actinomycetes; order S36-B12; family S36-B12; genus CAINMH01. Next base: position 20,820 of record CAINMH010000196.1, on the reverse strand, counting down.
CGATTCCAGGTGCGCGACTACGCGCCAGATCACGCACGCTGGGAAGTCCTATGGCGGTGCGGTCATGCACCGATGTGGGATGTTCCACCGCTCACAACGCGGCTCATTCGCGAAACTGCAGCCTGCGCCAGGTCTCTATGAGTATTCGCGTGTACTCCGGCCCACATTCATTTGGTCGACCGGCAACGAAGGGCATGTGGATCCCGTGGACATTCGCTGGGCTCACAGTGCTCGCACAAATTCTTTGGGTACTCACCTCGGGGAACCTTCGGACGACCCTCACGATCACAGCCGTTGTTACATTTGCCCTTTGTAGTGCCTCTCACGCGTTTCTCACTCGGGGCTCTATCTGGACCTCCGGCTACCTGATCGTCGCCCTCGGCGTCGGGCTCGCCGTTGAGGCCGTAGGCACAGCGACGAGCATTCCTTTCGGGCCCTATACCTACAGCGATCTCCTCGGCGGGAAAATACTTGGCGTTCCATGGGTGATCCCGTTGGCTTGGGCAATGATGGCGTACCCGTGCCTGCTTCTCGCCCGACGCCTGAGCTCTTCGAGAATCTGGGTGCCGATTATCGGGGCTTGGACTCTTGCCAGCTGGGATCTATTCCTTGACCCACAAATGGTCGGTCAGGGCTACTGGACATGGAACACCAGCATCCCGAGCCTCCCTGGCATCCCTGGGATCCCGTTTACGAATTATCTGGGCTGGTTGCTCGTGGCCCTCATCATGATGGCCCTGCTCGATCTGCTTCCTCGTGCACGGGCAACCGTCAAGGTTCCGGCGTTGATGCTCATGTGGACATATGCCTCCAGCGTCTTGGCCAACGCGGTCTTCTTTGGCCGCCCTTGGGTGGCCTTGTGGGGCGGAATTGCGATGGGTATCACGGTGCTCCCATGGGCGTACCGGCTATGGTTTGGTCGCCCATGAAGATTTCCCGTCGCAGACTCGGTCGCGCGCTGGCAGGTGCTGGCGCCGTGACCTCTGCCGCCATCACTGCGCACACCGCCTACAACGTGCGCAAGGTGCAAAAACCAGTCGAGAGCGACGTTGTCATCTCTGAACGCGTCTCCATTTTGTTGCCAGCCCGCAATGAAGCTGCACGCATAGCACCGACGGTCGAATCACTGCTTGCCCAGAAAGGCATCGCCGAACTCGAAATCCTCATTCTTGATGACGGATCAACAGACGGCACAGCCGAGGTCATCAGAGAGGCGTGTTTCGGCGATCCGCGCGTGAAGATCATTGATGGCGGAGGCGACGACCTACCCATGGGTTGGCTCGGCAAGACCTGGGCGTGCCATCGACTCTCGCTCGAGGCCACCGGTGATGTGTTCGTGTTCGTCGATGCCGACGTCGTGCTTCGCCCCGGCGCAGTGGCGTCAGCTATTGAGATGATGCGAGAACGTGGTCTCGACATTATTTCCCCCTACCCCACGCAAATCGCCATCACTCCGGCAGAGCGCATCACTCAACCGCTGGTCAATTGGTCGTGGATGGCCTTGATTCCGATTGGACCAGCAGAAAACTCCCCGTTTGCATCGCTTTCGGCTGCAGTGGGCCAATTCATCGTCGTTGATTCCGGCGCGTACCGAGCCATTGGTGGACACACTTCGGTCGCCGACAACGTCGTTGATGACGTCGGCATCATGCGCGCCTTTAAACAGCATGGCTTCCGAGGTCTCCCCGTCAACGGTTCTCAACTCGCGCAGTGCCGCATGTACACCAGTTCGTCCGAAGTCATCGAGGGCTACACCAAGAACGTCGGCGCTGTCTTTGGCTCAGCAGCAGGAATCGTGGGCATCCTTGGCGTGATGGCGGTCGGCTTCGTACTCCCGCCCGTTTTTGCAATAGTCGCCAAAGATCGTCGCACCCGAGCGTGGGGCGCACTTGGCTATGCCAGCAGCATCACCGGCCGCTGGATCGTTGCTCGCAAGACTGGCGAGCGCGTGTGGCCCGATGCACTGACACAACCCGTATCCATAGCTGCTTTCGGCACGCTTGCCATCGAGTCCTACCGCCGTCGCCGCAAGGGCATCGCGACTTGGCGCGGACGCACTCTCCCGCAATAGCAACCCCACTCGTAGGCTGCTGCTATGGCGCGCATCGTGGTGATTGGTGCAGGCATGGCTGGCCTGGCGAGCGCGGTGCGCCTGAAAGTAAAGGGCCACTCGGTTACTGTGATCGAACAATCCGAGACGTATGGGGGCAAACTCGGCGTTCTGGCCCGTGACGGCTTTGTCTTTGACACCGGTCCGAGCCTCTTCACCCTTCCTGCTGTGTACCGCCACCTGTTCAACATCACCGGCCAACCGCTGGAAGAGTCGGTTGACATAGTGCCGCTCGACACCGCATTTGGTTATCGATTTGCAGATGGCTCGCAGATCGAAATGCCTGGCGTCGACCCTGCTCGGTGCGCCGCGGCTATCGGTGACGGTCTCGGTGGGCAGACAGGTGAGGATTGGCTGCGACTGATGGCACGGGCTAGCGAGGTATGGCGAATAACGCGCCGACCTTTTCTCGAGTCGCCACTCACTGGCGTTGGAGACTTGATTAGTCTTGCGCGCAATCGTCACGACATCCGTACGGTCGCGCCTTTCTCCTCGCTGCGCAAAATTGGGGCCCAATATCTCAGCGACCCGCGTGCTCGTATTTTGCTAGATCGCTATGCGACATACACCGGTTCCGATCCTCGCCGCGCACCCGCGGCTCTCGTGACAGTGCCGTACGTCGAGCAGGAGTTCGGGGCCTGGCACCTCAAGGGTGGGCTACGCACCCTCGGCACCGCACTCGAGCAACGCTGCCGCGACCGCGGTGTGGAGTTCCGCTACGGGACCGATGTACATGAAGTACTCCTGCGCGACGGACGCGTTGCTGGTGTCGACACAAGCCATGGCGTGGTCGAGAGCGATCTTGTAGTGGCTAACGCTGATGCGACCCATCTCTATCGCGACCTCGTCAACGATCCCCGAGCCACAAGGGCACTGAAGAAACTACATAAGGCGACGCCGAGTCTTTCGGGCTTCGTGATGCTGGTTGCTGTGCGTGGCACAACCCCGGGAATTCGTCATCACAATGTGTGGTTTCCGTCAGACTACGATGCCGAATTTGATGCGATCTTTGGACGTGATGCTCGTCCGGTCGATGATCCGACGATCTATGCATGTGTCCCCAACGACGACGCGATGCGCCCGAATACGGACAGCGAATCGTGGTTCATTCTCATCAACGCGCCGCGCCAAGGTGAGGGCCGTGGCTGCTACGACTGGACTGTGCCCGGCCGCCGCGAGGCGTATGCCGATCACGTCCTCTCAGTTCTGGCGCAGCGTGGGGTCGACTTGCGCGAGCGAATGCTGTGGCGTGAGATACGGACTCCCGCTGATCTTGCGCACGACACGCGCGCACCCGGCGGATCCATCTACGGCAGCAGCAGCAACGGTGCCCGGGCCGCCTTCCTGCGCCCCACTAACGCCTCACCCATCCCCGGTCTCTATCTCGCAGGAGGCTCCGCACATCCGGGGGGTGGCCTGCCCCTGGTCGGCATGAGTTCAGACATTGTCTCGACTCTGATCGGCCCCGCTGAGTCCCGCTAGGAGCAAGATGGCAGGTATCCCAGCCTGCACGTAGGCTGCACCCATGTCCGTTGCGTCCCCTCTCGATGTTGAGGACCTCCGTCAACGCGTCGGTGTCGCGGTCGACGGCTTCCTCGCTCGTCAGCGCAACTACCTCGACAACATCAGTTCCGAGGTCCTCCCCATGCACGGGGCTGTCTCAGATCTCCTCTCCGGCGGCAAACGTCTTCGTCCGGCATTTTGCTACTGGGGATGGCGGGGCGCGGGCGGCGCCAACTCCCCCGAAGCACTCACCGCTGCGGCTTCGCTGGAATTCCTACAAGCGTGTGCGCTTATCCACGACGATGTCATGGACGGATCCGATACTCGGCGCGGACTGCCCTCCGCACATCGACGTTTCGCCTCACTTCATCGCGGCTCCGAGTGGCTCGGGTCACCGGAGAGCTTCGGCGTCGGTGCAGCAATTCTCGTCGGAGACTTGTGTCTGTCGTGGGCTGACGAAATGCTCATGGACTGCGGTTTGCCCTACGACGCAATCCGTCGAGGGAAGGCGATCTACGACGAGATGCGCACCGAACTCATGGCGGGTCAGTACCTCGATCTACTCGAACAAGCTCATGGCGGCGGTTCGCGTGAGCGATCGATGCTCGTTGTGCGCTACAAATCCGCGAAATACACAATCGAGAGGCCACTTCATCTCGGTGCGGCGCTTGCGGGTGCCCCTCAGACGTATCTCGAGGGTCTGAGCGCATACGGGCTGCCTTTGGGCGAGGCCTTCCAATTGCGCGACGACATTCTCGGCGTGTTCGGCGATCCCAAAGAGACTGGCAAACCAGCCGGGGATGACCTGCGCGAAGGAAAACGCACGGTCCTCATCGCCACTGCCACCGAACATGCGACCCCGGAGCAAAGCGATCAGTTACGTCGAGGTTTAGGTGATCCGGGGCTTGACCTAGACGGAGTAGCACGCATACGTGAGGTCATCGTGGAGACAGGTGCCCTACAGACCACAGAGTCCCTCATCGAACAGTTGCTCGAACGGTCGTTAGAAGCACTGAACGCAATGAATATTGATGCCGCCGCACGCGAAGTGCTGACCGGGCTCGCCTTCGCGGCGACCAGACGGAGTATGTGACATGGGACTTCTCCCCCGACGCTCGTTGCGCACCGTGAAGGGCGCCACAGATTCGGTCGTGATCGTGGGCGCCGGTCTTGCAGGGCTCTCTGCCGCGATGCGGCTTGCCGGCGCTGGGCGCAAGGTCACCATCGTGGAGCGTGAGGCAGTTCCGGGAGGTCGAGCCGGACGCGTTGACATGAACACTGCCGATGGTGTCTACCGGTTCGACACCGGACCGACCGTACTCACGATGCCTGACCTCATCGCCGATGCATTCGATTGCCTTGGCGAGAATATGAGCGATTGGCTTGAACTCATGCCCGTGAGTCCGTTGTACCGGGCCTACTATCCCGATGGCTCTCGGCTCGATGTGCACGCCGATGTGGATGAGATGGCACAAGAAATCACTGAGGTAATTGGTGCCCAAGAAGCGGCAGGATACCGGCGTTATGTCGAATTCGTTTCGCAGCTCTACAAGCACGAGATGAAAGACTTCATCGACCGCAACATTGATTCACCGTTCGATCTACTCACGCCTGACCTCGCTAAACTCGTTGCAATTGGTGGATTCCGCAAGCTCGCGCCCAAGGTTCGGCAATATCTCAAGGATCCCCGTACTGAACGAGTCTTCTCCTTCCAGTCGATGTATGCCGGACTTTCTCCCTACGATGCGCTGGCGATCTACGCCGTTATCGCTTATATGGACTCTGTCGCAGGTGTGTTCTTCCCCAAGGGCGGCATGCATGCGGTGCCGGCCGCTATGGCTGCAGCGGCGAAGAAGCATGGCGTGACGATTCGGTACAACACCGATGTAGCAAAGGTTGAGACCTATGGTTCGCGCGCGACAGCGGTCATCACCACTGATGGCGAGCGCATTGAGGCCGACACGTTCGTACTTAACCCTGATCTCCCAGTCGCATACCGCGACCTGCTTGGCCAGGAGCCGTGGAGCGTCACGCGATTGAAGTACTCACCGTCATGTTTCCTTCTTCTCGCTGGGTCGTCTAAGTCATACTCGAAGATCGCTCATCACAACATCCACTTCGGTAAATCATGGCGTGGAGTGTTTAGTGATCTGATCGATCAGCGCACACTCATGAGCGACCCAAGCCTCCTCGTTACTAACCCTTCGCGTTCTGATCCATCACTCGCGCCTGACGGCAAAGAGATCTACTACGTGCTTTTCCCAACTCCCAATCTCGACTCGCCCATCGAGTGGGACAGCAAGGGCCCGCGCTACCGCGACGAGGTCGTTCGAGTGCTTGAGGAGCGCGGCTACACCGGGTTCGGTGATGCCATCGAAGTCGAGAACATCACGACGCCGCTCGACTGGGAGCGGCGTGGCATGGAACGAGGAGCACCCTTCGCCTCCGCACACTCCTTCTTGCAAACCGGGCCGTTTCGACCGTCGAATATGTGGGGCGACAACGTGGTCTTTGCAGGGTCAGGCACCGTGCCCGGTGTAGGCGTCCCGATGGTCCTCATCTCTGGCCGCCTTGCCGCAGAGCGCATCACCGGCCCCGTGCCCTACGTCTCGCGAGCAATCCGCTAGAGCTCCCGACCGTTACGCTTAGGCCGTGACCACCGCATCATCCACTCCGGACTCCTTGCGTCAGGTCTTGCTGCGTCATGGCGTACCCGGATTCATCGGATCGGCGATCCTGACTCTGGGCGCACTCGGAGTCGGCTGGTTGCCGCTCAGTAGCGGCATGCTCAACTGGTCATACGTTGAACTTCTTCGGGGAACTACCGCGGGAACAATTCTCTCGCGCGTTCTGATCTTTGTTGGGGTTGCACTTCTCCTGCAGGCTTGGCTGGTCCTCGGTTATGACCTTCTCTCTGGCCTCCGCTTAACCACCTCCCGCATGTGGGCTGTGCTGATCGCGTGGACCTTTCCGCTCTTGGTTTCCCCGCCATTGTTTAGTCGTGACGTCTACTCGTATTTCGCCCAGGGAAAACTGATTGACGCCGGGTTCGACCCATACAGCACGGGCGTATCCGTGATTCCCGGTTGGTTCCAAGACGGTGTCGATCCCATGTGGGCGGAAACTCCGACTCCGTATGGACCACTATTTCTACTCGTCGAGCGTGGAGTCGCGAATTTTTCTCAGAACCAACCCACTCTCTCCGCTCTCGTTTTTCGGTTGGTTGCGCTGCTAGGTGTCGCGCTCATGGCCGTCTACGTTCCACGTCTTGCCTTCATGCACGGCATTGACCCTGCGCGTGCCCTCTGGATAGGCGTACTCAATCCCCTCGTCCTTATGCACTTTGTGGCAGCTGCGCACAATGACGCGCTCATGGTCGGACTCGTAGTCGCAGGGCTGGCACTCGCAGCAGAGGGTCGCGGAATGCTCGGCGCTGCGGCAGTGGGGCTTGCCGGAACGGTCAAACCCATCGCCCTCTTGGCGATGCCGTTCATCGGCTTGCTTTGGGCAGGTGTGCGGGCCAATTGGCCTAAGCGCATTGGGTATTGGGCTGCCACCGTGGGCGTAACCGTCGTCGTCTTCGCGATCCTGTCGTTGATCGCTGGAGTGGGTCTCGGTTGGATTAATGCGCTCACCACCCCGGGCGAGGTCCGCACCTGGCTCTCTCCGATGACGGCAATTGGCATGCTGGTGGGCGGGCTGCTTCAAATCTCGGGCCTAGCCACGTCGAACGACGGGGCGGTCCTGGGTTTCCGAGTCATTGGAGTTGTTGCTGCACTGGCGATCACTACGTGGCTCTGCGTACGCCCACAGGGGCGAAGCATTGTTCGCGGTGCTGCGATCGCACTTCTTGCCATCGTCGCGCTTGGTCCCGTGGTGCAACCGTGGTACTTGCTGTGGTCGTTGCCACTATTCGCTGCCACGGGACTCAGCCGCAATGAATTGCGAATAGTTATCCTCATGACCGCTGGATTTGCAATTCACGGCATCGCAGAGAGCAGTTCCACCTCCGACAACCTCTTGGAGTTTAGCGACGGCATTTCCATCATTGCTGCATTCATTCTCATCGGTTTAGTACTTCTCGCGAGCCCACGCGAACGTCAGCTGGTCTTCGGCGGACCGGTTTCACACGGCATGTTGCCAGTAGATGATCCGTCTCGGGCCCGCGCAAAACAGATGGTCTTTGTGGGCGCCGCATGAGCAATCGCGAGTTAGATGCGGCGGGAATCCAGGACCAGAGCATGCGTGAGTCATACGAGTTATGTCGCGAACTCAATGCCAAGCATGGCAAGACCTACTACCTCGCCACATTGCTACTGCCACCAGCCAAACGCCCGTACGTGCATGCGCTCTACGGATTCGCACGATATGCCGATGAGATCGTGGACGACCTTGCGTCAACGCTGAGTGACCAAGACAAGGCCGACTGGCTTGGCCGCTGGGGTGATGCTTTTCTGGCGGACCTATCCCGTGGGCATTCGGAGGATCCTGTGTGTCGGTCCGTGGTCGACACGGTATTGCGCTGGGAGATCCCGCGCGAACACTTCGAGGCATTTCTGCACTCAATGCGGATGGATCTCACGGTCACGCACTATGAAACTTATAACGACCTTTATGAATACGTCTATGGCTCAGCCGCTGTTATCGGACTACAGATGGTGCCTATTCTCGAACCAACATCGCCAGCTGCCTACGATCGAGCACTCGACCTCGGTGTCGCATTCCAACTAGCCAATTTCATCCGCGACGTCAACGAAGATCTTGATCGCGGACGCATATACCTGCCGCTCGAAGAACTTGCTACGCACGGCGTGACGCGCGAGGTGCTCCAGCAACGTGTCGCGACGCCAGAGGTCAAGGCCGCGATCGCTGAGCAGATCGCGCGGGTCAAGTTCCTCGAGGAACGTTCGCGCCCAGGTATCGCCATGCTTAGTCCCTCGTCGCAACCGTGCATAGAGGCGGCGCGCATTCTGTATTGCGGCATCGTCGATGAAGTCGCCAAGCAGGACTACGACGTGTTCGCCAAGCGCGCGACCGTGCCCTTGCGTCGTCGCCTTGCCGTGGCGGGGCGTGCCTGGGTTCGTGCCAAGCGCGCCCGGTAACAACACTCGCCACGACACGGGCTATTAACCTATTTTGGGTTGGACCCCCATCCCCGTTTGGGATGGTGTCATGCCGCGGTCACAGGGAACTCCTCAGCAGGAAGCTCTATGTGCCGTGCTTCGCGCGACTCGGCTGGACCGCAAACTCACGCAGGTAGAACTCGCCGAACGGTTGGAACGGCCGCAAAGTTTCGTGAGCAAGTACGAATGTGGCGAGCGCCGACTCGATCTAGTCGAACTCAGCGAGGTGTGCGATGCCTTGGAAGTTGCACTGCGAGACCTCATCGCCGACTACGAGTCGCGCCTCTAACCCAATTCTCCTTCGACGTCACCTTGCGTAGCCATAACAGCGCCAGTTAGCGCGACGGACGGTGACGTCGCGGGAATAGTGGAGGGCCTGATCGCGGCTCACGCTGTACGCCGCGCCTACCCAGCCAGATCCACAGCACCAGGGTCAAGGTGACCAATGCAAACCCGAAGAACAGGTCCTCGACCGGTGCGAACGCGATACGCCCATCACCGAAGAAGGGTGGGGGCGCATCGGTCGCGTTGCCAAATGTCCCAGGTGTCGAAGAGCCGATGATTGCATCGCCGTTGTAGCGCACGATGCGTAGCCCCGTAAGCACTCCATTGGTGAGCAGCTGGAAGAACACGATGATGGCGTAGGCAGTCCAGAACACTTTGCGAGTCACCAAGCGAGTTCGAAATACCCACAGGTCGAGTGCGACCACGATCACGCACCCGAGAAGTGCCAGCGCTGTGTATGTCATGGCGCGTCACCTTCAGAGTTCGCTTCATCGCCAGCTTCCCAACCTGCCCGACCACGCTTCGCGGAGCGAACTCCCTCGAGGGCAAGAATGCCCGCCAGCGGCACAACCAGAAAGAACAGAACCTCGTCGATCGGGAGATTGCCTGGCAAGTAGATCCCGGTAATCCGCGCGACGTCGAAGTTCCAATGGCCCGACGCGATTGCGTAGAGGTCCCAGAGACAGAAGATCACTGCCACCGGGACGAGACTCAGCACCAGTCGCAGCCAACGGCGAAAGACTCGAGTGCGCAGAAGTACCTCGAGCCAGAGGGTCCCTACGAGAATGAAGGCAAGTACGCCGACGTACGCAAATCTCACCGCCTCATCCTCCCCCATGGCCCATGTGCCCCGCGCGCCGAGCCGGATTCGTACGCCTGACCGACCTAGACTGGTGTGGCTATGGAGCCCGGCAACGATTCCCTCATCGGTCGAACCGTCGATGGGCGCTACCGCATACTCGAGCGGATCGCCCGCGGCGGGATGGCCACGGTCTACGAGGCCGTCGATACTCGACTAGACCGAGTTGTTGCCCTCAAAATCATGCACGCGTCGATGTCCGATGACCCGACCTTCCGGGCCCGCTTCCAACGTGAGGCACGTTCCGCAGCCCGCCTAGCGCACCCCAACGTGGTCTCGATTTTCGATCAGGGCGAGGACGGCGAACTCTCCTGGCTCGCCATGGAACTTGTGGATGGACAGACTCTGCGCGACATCGTGCGTGATGACGGCCCCCTCACCTCCGAGCAGGCGCTAGCCATTTTCGAGCCTGTCCTCCTGGCCCTAGCAGCAGCCCACGAGCAGGGGTTCGTCCATCGCGATATCAAGCCCGAAAACATCCTCATCTCCGACGACGGGCAGGTGAAAGTCACCGACTTCGGTCTCGCACGTGCCGTTTCAGCTGAGACAGTGACGACACGTAGCGTGCTCATCGGCACAGTCGCCTACCTCGCGCCCGAACAGGTTGATCCTGGTGTCGCAGATGCGCGATCGGATGTCTACGCAACGGGCGTGTGCCTGTTTGAGGTTGTAACGGGAATGGTTCCCTACACAGGCGATTCACCACTCTCCGTCGCTTATCAGCACGTCAACTCTGCAATGCCTGCGCCTTCGTCCGTACGAGCAGGGATCCCACCCGAGGTGGATGCACTTGTACTTGCCGCAACACAGCGTGATCCGGATGCACGTTACCCAGACGCGCGCGCGATGTTGGCAGACGTACGCCGCGTACGAGAGATGCTACCGGCGCCACGACCGCTCACAGGCACCATCCAGCACACCGCTGTGCTACCACGAACAGCGAACGTCGCTGAGCCCTTGCCGCGTGCGGTCCCCTCGACTGCGCCATCAGCACCCGCCAGCAGCTCCCGGCGCCGCAAGCGCCGTTGGCCACTTGTGGTGGGGCTCGTGATTTTGATTTCCGCAATTGCCGGTGCTGCGGGAGCTGGCTGGTACTTCGCGAATGGCCCAGGCAAGACCGTACTCATTCCCGCTGGTGTAGTGGGACAGACCGAAGCCGGTGCGCAAAAAGCACTCGACTCGGTCGGACTGAAGTTTGTCGCCGGTGCAGAAGCGTTTAGCGAAACCGTCCCTAAGGGCCTCGTCATCTCCATTGACCCTCTGTCGGGCGCTAGCGTCGCAGAGGGCGCAACGGTGACGGGAGTTATGTCGCTTGGCCCGGAGCGCTACGAGGTGCCGCAATTGGCCGGGATGACGCCGGCGGAGGCGTCTGCAGCGCTTGCGAAAGCCAAGCTTGCTCCCGGGGATATCAAGGAACGTTTCGATTCCACAATGGCGACTGGTCTCGTCGTGGCGAGTGAGCCAGCCTCCGGTGAAGTCCTCAAACCGGGCACACCAGTCACTCTGATCGTGTCTAAGGGCCCCAAGCCAGTCGTCATTCCCGACGTCTCGGGGCGCACCTTCGATGAGGTCAAGGCCGAATTGACGGACCTCGGCCTTGTCGTCGAGAAGACCAAAGACTACTCACGCGATGTCTTCGAGGGTCTGGTGATTTCATCGGATCCACCGGCTGGCAACGAAGTGCCGTTCGGCGGCACCGTGACCGTCCTCGTCTCCCAAGGTCCACCACTCGTGGAGGTTCCTTATCTGATCGACATGCAGCGCGAGGAAGCTGTCGCGGCGCTCGAGGGCCTCGGCCTAGTACCCGACGTGCAAGAGGGCCTCGTCACTCCGCTAAATCGCGTCTACAACCAAACTCCGGACGCTGGCACATTGGTGCCAGAAGGCTCGACGGTCACCATCTCCATCATTTAGCTTCAGAAACCCGGTGGCAAAGTTCGCGAATGCAGAATGTGCAAGCGCTGCGTGGTGCGGGTGACCGCAACGTAGAGATCACTGCCCGGTCGACCGGAGCCAGCCACCATCGTGTCGGGCTCGAAGAGTACGACGACGTCAAACTCCAAACCCTTCGACTCCCGCACCGTCAATACAGAAACTGCCCGGTCGAGGGCCTGAAGCCCCACGCCTACAAGCGCAGAACCGACCGCCGCGGAAAGCAGAGCTGCCACCGACTCGCGATCACTCTCCGCCACAAGAACCGCCATTCGACCCACGTCCGCTGCAGCGGTTTCACGGCGTACTACCTCAATAACCGAGTCCGCAGGGCCATACGACGGCTCATCCCCCTCGCGCACCGACTGCACAGAAGCAGAGCCCTCACCCGATGCGCGCAGGACGCGTTCGGCTAACGCCATCACCGGCTGCGGCGTCCGGTAGTTGACCGTCAACGACTCCACTCGCCAGCGGTCCCCGCAGTAGCCCTCCAATGCAGCACCCCATGAACGCGGCGCTACTGCAGAAGACGCCTGCGCAAGATCGCCGACGATCGTCATCGACCGCGATGGACAACGGCGCATGATTGAGCGCCACGCCATCGGGGTGAGTTCTTGAGCCTCGTCCACCACAACGTGGCCATACGCCCAGTCACGATCCCCCGCGGCACGCTCGGCCACGGACAACATCGAACGCTCGGCCGCATAGCGATCGACCACTTGGTCTGCGGTGACTCCCTCACCCATGCCCGTCATTTCCAACACTCCTTGCGCATATTCCAGATCTACGCGGCGTTCCGCCGAAGCAAGTGCGGCCAGTCGCCGCTCTTCTTCGCCATCGGATCCGAGCAGGTCAGCTGCCTCATCGAGAAGTGGAACATCGGACTGGGTCCAAGCTGATCCCAACGGGCGTACGAGCGCTTCTGCCTGCTTGGCAGAAAGAAACTTCGCACATTCTCTCAAGACAGAGACATCAGCCAGGAGTTCGGCAACGAGACGCTCTGGGCTTAACGGCATCCAGCACAGATTCACTTCGCGACGCACGTCGGACGCACTACGCAAATCTTCAATCAAGATCTCGTAATTGTTATCACGATCCTGATTGCGCGCCTCCGCAAGAGCCGTCGCGAGTCGGTCCAACAGGGAGATCACAAAGGTTCGTCGAGCTACGTTGTGGGGCCGATGATCGGCTCGCGCACGATCACGTGCTGCAGTCACCATCGCTGGCGTCATCACGATGCGCGTTCCATGCACGTCTAGCGTGAGGCCGCGATCTGGTACGCGTTGACGCCGGCGAACCGCCCGGCGCACTGCTTCTGCCATGCGAATATCACCTTTGGCAGTCGAGACCTCATCAGAATCCACTGCTGTTGCTACAACATCAGGTAGCAACGTCGACATGCTCACGAGCACCGCTGCTGTCTCGCCTAGCGCGGGCAGGACTTGCTCGATATAGCGCAAAAAGAGTGGGTTGGGTCCGACCACTAGTACGCCGCTGCGCTGCAGGCGATCACGGTGCGTGTAGAGCAGAAATGCTGCGCGGTGAAGCGCAACTACAGTTTTTCCGCAACCGGGTCCGCCTTCGACAACGAGAACTCCCCCGAGCTGTGAGCGAATGATGCGATCCTGCTCTGCCTGAATTGTCGCGACGATGTCGTGCATGCGGCCAGTTCGCTTGGCCCCCAGCGCTGCCAGTAGCGCCCCTGACCCAAGGACCTCTACGTCATTTGCTTGGTCGATGTCGAGAACGTCGTCCTCCACACCGGTGACGATCCGGCCGCGCGTGACTATGTGACGTCTACGGATGACACCCATCGGGTAGGCGCCGGTGGCCTGATAAAACGCCTCAGCGGCTGGCGCACGCCAATCCGTCAACAAGGGCACCTGGGAATCATCAGCGAGCCCTACGCGCCCAATATGTCTAATATCGCCCCCTTCCAAGTCGAGGCGCCCGAATACCAATCGCTCTTCGGCTGCGAGTAAGGCAGCGAGGCGGTCTGCATACATGCGCACGAATGCCTCACGCTCCACCCGCGAAGCAGGTGTGCCCGTCGTGATGTCGTTGCGGGCGTGCTCGAGTTCACTACTCGTACGCTCACGAACGGCATCAAGCCTGGAATACAGTCCGTCCGCGACGCCTTGCTCACCCGCGATTTCGCGTTGTAGCGCGGCGTTAACATCCATGCGGGCTCAGACGTCGATCCGAGAACGCTCGAGAGACGCAGCCCCCTCGACAATGAACTCCTTGCGGGGAGCAACGTCAGAACCCATGAGCAAGTCGAAGACCTCAGTGGCGACAACTGCATCGGACATGGTGACCCGGCGTAAGGTGCGTAACCCCGGTTGCATCGTGGTTTCACGCAACTGATGGGCGTCCATCTCGCCAAGGCCCTTATAGCGCTGAATCGGGTCTTTGATTTTGCGGTCCTTCTTTTTCAGTTCCGCCGTGATCGCGTGCATCTCGCCATCACTGTAGGCATAAATCACGTCATTTGCCTTCGAGCCGGCATTGATCACTTCGATACGATGCAACGGCGGAACTGCCGCGAAAACCCGCCCAGCTTCCAGAAGCGGAGTGAGATAGCGATGGAAGAGAGTAAGTAGCAGGCAGCGAATATGCGCACCATCGACATCAGCGTCAGTCATCACGATGATCTTTGAGTAGCGCACCGCCTCAAGATCAAAGGACCGGCCCGAACCGCCGCCAATTACCTGAATGATGGATGCGCATTCAGAATTGTTTAACATGTCTGACAACGACGACTTCTGGACGTTGAGAATCTTGCCGCGGATCGGCAGAAGTGCTTGGTATTCCGCGTTTCGCGCCACCTTCGCAGTGCCTAAAGCGCTGTCGCCTTCGACGATGAAGAGTTCGGTGCGCTCCACATCATTGGCGCGACAATCCGCCAACTTTGCCGGTAAGGCGGAAGACTCCAGGGCGGTCTTTCGTCTTTGCGTGTCGCGATGTGTGCGGGCCGCGACCCTCGCACGCATCGCGTTGGCGATCTTGTCGAGGACCAGACGGACATTGGCCTTTTCCCCACGCGGTGGAGTCGTGAACCACGAGGTGAGCTCCTTAGACACAACATTGCCCATAATGCGACTCACCGCTGGCGTGCCGAGCACCTCTTTCGTCTGGCCCTCGAATTGCGGCTCGGCTAGGCGCACCGTCACCACTGCGGTGAGCCCTTCAAGAATGTCGTCTTTCGTGACGTTGTCCTCACTCGCCTTGAGCGCCTTGGCGACACGCAATTGCTCGTTAATCACCTTGACCAACGACCGCTCAAATCCGGCAATGTGGGTGCCACCCTTGGGCGTTTCGATTACGTTGACGAACGAACGCACATCGGTGTCGTAGCCAGAGTCCCAACGCATTGCTACATCGACAGTCACCTCACGCTCAACCTCAGTCGGCGTCATGTGGCCCTTGGTGTCTAGAACTGGCACAGTCTCGTGGAATTTGCCCTCGCCCTGCAGGCGCACCACCGAACAAATCGCCTCACCCGATGAGATGGACTCAACGTATTCCGCGATTCCACCCTTGTGCTGGAAGGTCTCAGTCTTGATGTCGCTGGGATCCCGCGAGTCAGTCAAGGTGATCGTGAGCCCCGGCACGAGGAAGGTCGACTGGGTCGCGCGGGCCCGCATGAGATCGAAGTCGTAGGCGGCGTCCTTGATGAAAATCTGTTGGTCGTACCACCATCGCACCCGTGTGCCTGTGCGGCCACGGGGCACCTTGCCCGCCACCGTCAGACCGCTGCGCTTGGTGAATTCGGCATCCGGGCCGTCGCCATCGAAGACGCCGGGAGTTCCGCGCCGGAACGACATTGCGTGCGTGGATCCCCCACGGTCGACTTCGACGTCAAGCCGTGACGACACGGCATTGACTACTGACGCTCCCACACCATGCAGGCCGCCAGAGACTGCGTAGGAGCCACCACCGAACTTGCCGCCAGCATGCAGTTTGGTCATAACCACCTCAACGCCGGTCAACTTGGTGCGCGGCTCCACATCAACAGGAATGCCCCGTCCATCGTCACTTACCGACACAGAGCCGTCAGCCTGAAGCTCCACTGTGATGAGCTTGCAGTGACCTGCGATGGCCTCATCGACGGAGTTGTCGATGATCTCCCAGACGCAATGCATGAGGCCACGATGGTCTGTTGACCCGATGTACATGCCCGGACGCTTGCGGACTGCTTCGAGGCCCTCGAGCACCGCAAGATTCTTTGCAGAGTACGACCCGCCCTCAGGCGCAGTGGCCTTAACGCGGGTCCTGGATTTGGGTTCGGCTGCCATGGCCAGTCGACTCTACCTAGGGGACTACCTCGCAGAACGGGGCCACGCCGCCCAAAAACCGCCCTGAATTCAGCAATGTGATGGGGGTCACACCCCTGTGGCCCCATCTGTAACTTAGGTGTCACACCCGAAAGACACGATTGGTCTCAATCAGCGGGAACAATGCTGGGATGTAAGACTGTTACTACAGATACACCGACCGACACCGACCGACACCGACCGACACCGACACTGCATACCAGGAGGCTGAGCACATGACCCAGACGCTGGCACCCACGAAGCTGACTGCTCACGATCGTTGTGACCGTTGCAGCGCGCAGGCCTATGTTCGCGTCGTACTGCCTTCTGGAGATTTGCTCTTCTGCGGGCACCATTGGTCCCGCCACGAGGAAGTGCTGCGCCCCAAGGCAGTCGAGGTGTACGACGAAACTCACCTGCTCAGCCCCACTCCAACAGCAGAGTAGTTTCCCTACCGGTAGGTCAGCAGGTCCCGGTTAGCCTGAAGGTGTGAGTGGTCATTCACGCTGAGGAGATTCATCCCCTGACGGCCAAAAACGATCGACGTCAAAGAGGTGTTGGCGACTACGCGATTGATACGCACAGTCCCCTGAGCATCAAGGCCCCAGATGCGCGAGACGATAGCCGAGACGACACCACCTGACGTGACGGCCAGCCCGGTAGCACCTGCGGTGAGAGTGCCGGCAAAATCCATGAGCGCAGCGAAGGACTTGTCCTGAAAACCGCGCCAGCCGTCGAGGTTGTCCTCACGGACCCAGCTCTCCAGCGCCGTGTCAAGGCGCCGTTGAAAATCAAAGCTATCGCCCGCACCTGTCGTGGGTAACGGCATGTCGGGGTGGTCAAACTCATTCCA
This sequence comes from uncultured bacterium, assembly GCA_903850745.1. Taxonomy (GTDB): domain Bacteria; phylum Actinomycetota; class Actinomycetes; order S36-B12; family S36-B12; genus CAINMH01. The sequence goes on along the minus strand of CAINMH010000196.1, from coordinate 3,839 downwards.
TCGTGGATCAATAGCCATAGCTGATTCGAAGCCTGCGGAATCGATGATGCCGAGGGCCGTGTTGCGTTGCCTCACCAAGTCTCCACACACAATCTGAGGTGACGTGATTCCGCGACGCTGCAACTCTCGTCCCACAACGGCGCTCTGCTCATGACCGATAGGCGAGAGAACGTCGTAGTCCTCGGCGCCATAGGAGGCTTGACCGTGACGTACGAGGTAGACAACGGGCATGCCTGATCCTTTCATGCGTCAATTTCGCGCAGCACGAGGTAGCCAAGGTACGGTTTGTTCGGTGAGCAAGGACAGTAACCGGCGCCTCGATATTCAGGGCCTGCGAGCGATCGCCGTGGGTGTGGTCGTGGCATTTCATGCCGGTCTGCCGATTCCAGGCGGCTTTGTCGGTGTAGACGTGTTCTTCGTCATTTCCGGCTTCGTCATCACTGCAATGCTCCACCGCGAATGGAATTCGAGCGGCCGCATTCGCTTGGGCACGTTCTATCTTCGGCGCTTCAAAAGATTGAGTCCAGCGTTGGCCGTCATGGTGACTCTGACGGTTCTTGCCGCCCTGGTTTTGCTACCACCCTTCGGCTCGCAGCAGAACGCGGCAGCCACCGGCCTTGGCGCGATGGCGATGGTGGCCAACTTTGTCATTTTTGCAACCACAGGTGGCTACTTCGACGTTGCTGCCGAACTCAACCCGCTGCTGCACACGTGGTCGTTGTCAGTTGAAGAGCAGTTCTACCTGGTCTTTCCTGCACTTCTGCTCATCGGATGGCTGCTCGCTCGCAAGGTCCGCGTACTTCGTCGACTGCCCATGATCATCGTGGTGCTTTTTGGTGCGGCATCGCTCGCCGCGATGTTGCTTGAAGCATCGGGCTCCCCGGTCACGTGGCTACCTGATTGGCTCATGGGCTTTTATGGGCCCCTCGGCCGCGCTTGGGAGTTTGCCGCAGGTGCTGCTCTCGCGTTAGCCGCTACACGCCTGCGACGCCTTCCCAATGCACTCGCGATCGCGGGTGGGATCCTCGGAGCCGCACTTCTGATCGCGTCGCTGTGGCTCATTACCCCCGACACGGTATTTCCCGGCCCAATGACGCTCCTTCCCGTGGCTGCCACGTTGCTTTTGATCCTCGCCGGCAGCAACGAAGCCAATCCTGTGAGCCGACTACTCTCCACGCGACCTTTCACATGGGTGGGTGATCGCTCCTACTCGTGGTACCTCTGGCATTGGCCGTTCATCGTGTTCTCTGCGTTGCTGTGGCCGGACTTACCTTGGGTGTTGGTTGTGGCAGCACTGGTGTCTCTGCTTCCGAGCATGGCTTCGTACCGGTGGATCGAGAACCCAGTGCGCCTGCTACCAACGGGGACACCGTGGCGGATAACACGCGTAGTCACGTTGACTCTGGTACCTGCTCTTGGTGTATCAGCATTCACCTTGTTGGCGTCCAACAATGCACTCTGGAATCAGGACCTACAAAAGTTCCAGTACGCCGTCGACACTCTTGCAGTGGACGCCGCTGCCGGGTGCCAAACTCCGCTCAGCACCGGCCCGCGTGATGGCAAGTGCGTGTGGAATGGTGAGGCGACGGGTGCGCCCATATATCTCGTGGGCGACTCCAAGGCCGGTCAATTCAGCAGTGCCGTCATTAGGGCAGGCGCTGAACTTGGCCGCCCCGTAATCATCGCTACTGCGCCTGCCTGCCCGTACATCGACGGATTCATCAATGTGCCTCGTCCTCAGCCCCGTTGGTCGGCAGACGGCTGCCGTTCATTCTTTCTTGCTACCCAGAAGTGGCTCGTTTCCGCAGAACCCGGCGTCGTAATTGTCGCCAGTACTCAGACCTACCTTTTCTCCAAAAAAATTGGTCTAAGCCTAAAGCGCGGCGACTACGTCACTGACCCTGTGCAAAAAGAGCCTATCTACGCGGAGGGTTTCTTGCGCGCGATCACGGCTTTGCGCGACGCGGGACAGCAGGTGTTGTTGCCCGACCCGGGTCCGACGTTCGACTGGGATCCGCAGGTCTGCACCACAGTCTCCGTCTTGACCAAGTCGTGCAACATCACTGTTTCTCTGACCGATTTGGAAGCAGAACAGCTTCCCTTCACTCGCGTGGTGGACAACACTGCGACAGCCACCAGCTCCAGCACCATTGACATCCGTCCGCAGTTATGTCCCAACGGCAGCTGCATCGCTGTGCCGAGCGACGGAGTACCGATAACGCGCGATGGCCAACACATCTCCGTGCCTACGAGTGAGAGCCTGGCTTCCAACTTCCGCGAAGCAATTGAAGCAATGGGCCTAACGCAAAATTCTTTATAGTTTTCAACACTTTTTTGGTGTTTGGGCTTGACGTTGTCAGTGCCTCGGTATATCCTGTTTTCACATTGTGGCGCTCCCGTTAGGGAGATTACTTAGATCAATAATCCTTGTGGTCCGGGCCTTTTTGGTTCGGTGTGCTTATGCGTTGGGTGTGTGGTGGCCACTCGGGTCGCAAAGGATTTTCTGTCGTGTCGATCATTGATTGCGTTGCCGTTGGCGACCAGCCCGAGTTGGGTGCTGGGTCGCGTGATGGCGTGCGTGTGGATCTGATCGGTCTTCGTGACGCAATTTTGAGCGCGGGTGGTGCGATCGGGAATGACGCCTTGCGACGGCTGTTGGCGATGGGGCCGAGTGCGCACATGGCCACCGTGCTTGAAGTCATCGACCCGGAGTTAGTCCATGCCGATGAGTTTGATCTACCTGACCCCGAGGCCGTGTCTGAGCATGCGATGCAGGTTGCGGTGCGTGAAGGGGCTGATGCGGGCCGGTTGATTCTGTTGCAGTTGTGGAAGCGGCAGGAGGCCTGGACTGCTTCTCGGTCCATGACCACCTCGCACGCCTACGCAACTGCCGCGATGGACCGCACGGGTCGGGAAACTTCTCGGTTTGACGTGTCGCGTTCTGGCGTGGTCGCTGAGGTGGGCCTGGTGATGGGTGTTCATGGTTCAACTGCGGACGTGAAAATCATTCAAGCTGGCCTGCTCAACCCCGAGGGCGTGCTCTCCACCACCCACGAAGCCCTCGCGCAAGGACTCATCACCGAACCCGTTGCTCGCCTCATGGCTGACGCGATGGACGGCCTGAGTTTTGAGCAGATGGCCCGAGTCGAGGCCATGGTGCTCCCGAGACTTGTGCGCCACATCGACCCGATCACGCGCGAGGGTGCGCCTGCGGGTTATTCCTATGCCAAAGAGCAGCTCACCCGAGCCCTCAACCGTGTTGCGCCCGAGCGAGCCAAAGAGAAGCATGCCCGGGCCATGGCCAAGAGGGGTGTGAAGATCCGCATCCTCGAAGAAGACGGCCTCGCCCAAATATCCCTGTGGACCACCAAAGTCCAAGGCATCTCGTTCTATGAGCGCATCAACGAGATGGCTGAAGCATCCGTCGCCGAAGAGCGCCAAGCAGTGCAAGACGCAGGGCATGATTCGGCGAGTGTGCGCACGATCAACCAAGCCCGCGCAGATGTTTTGGTGGAGCTGGTGATGAACTCTGTGCCCGATGCGGGCAGCAATCAGGAGGTCGTCTCACTGCTGGGTTGCGATCGCTCGACCCGCGTAAATGTGGGCGTCCTTATTGACCTGCCCACCTTGCTTGCGCTGCGCGATAACCCCGCAGAGCTACCCGGCTACGGGCCACTCGATCCCGAACTCGCTCGAGCCTTAGCGGCCGACAATGAGTGGCGAAGATTCCTCCACGATCCGATAACCGGACAAATACTCGACCTCGGCCACACCAAATACGAACCCAGTCGAAAACTTCGAGAATTCATTCACGCCCGAGACCCCAAATGCACTTATCC
>CAINMH010000195.1 GCA_903850745.1 uncultured bacterium | reverse complement strand
TCTGCCACCATCATCAATATTCCGATACTGAAAACTGCGAGGAAGAAGGACGCGGTGGCGGTGTCAAGATCTATGGGCGTGTTGAGGGCATCCATAAGAAAAGTGTCCAACACTGCATCTTGAATAGCCTCGAGCAGGAAAGCTATCGCGATGATGACTCCGGCACTCATAATCGCAACGTCGGGCCATCGATGTCCTCGACGTTTGGCTCGACGTGCCCCACTCGCAGCGAGATACAGAACGAGAACGTCGAGGGATATCAGGAACTCGGCTACCCAAGGTTCCTGCTGCTCAATTACCAGTGGAAGGATCGGGATAGTACTGATCAGAATTGCGGCGACGGCCACGAGATAGGCGCGTCCCGCCCACATATGCGGTTTGCTTCCTTTGCGTAGGAGCATGGCCGCAAGGCCGACGGCAAGAGCCACCGTGCCGGCGGTGATATGTATGGCTACCCATGCTTCCACGGCATCCGGGTAGTCCATGAGAGGTCAAGTTAGCAGATCGGAAGTCCATGTTGAACTGGCCACGTCAATTGAGCATTGCAGGAGTGATGGCGACAACATTATGGGATGACGCGAAGGCTGCCCGCAGCTGTGGGTGAACTTGCGCACTCAGTTGGATGTTGTTCCCAGGGCCGGGCTGTCACCATATGTATGGCCCCACCCGTAGCGGTCGCCGGCAACACCGCTCATGAGATCGGCGATCTGCGCGGCGAGTTGCGTGCTAAGTACGACGTCGACGGCTGCGGCATTCTCTCTTAGATAGGTTCGACGTTTGGTGCCCGGGATGGGGACAACGTCGTTGCCCTGGGCCAGGAGCCAGGCAATTGCGAGTTGGCTAGAAGTGCAACCCAGGTCTGCGGCAATGGCTGCGAATTCGGCGACGAGGTTCTTGTTGTGCTCGAAATTCTCGCTAGTAAAACGCGGGCTGTCACGACGAAAATCGCCTTCGGTTAACTGATCGAGAGTATTGATGCTGCCGGTCATTAGGCCGCGACCCAGTGGGCTATACGGCACGATTCCGATCCCCAATTCACGGGCAACCGGTAGCACTTCGGGCTCTATCACCCGTGACCACAGTGACCACTCGCTCTGCAGCGCTGCGATCGGATGCACAGCGTGAGCCCGGCGTAGGGAATCGACACTGGCTTCGGACAGTCCGATATGCCGCACCTTGCCTGTTGCAACAATGTCGGCCATCGCACCGACGGTCTCCTCAATCGGGACGGACGGATCAACGCGATGCAAATACCAGAGATCAACCCAGTCGGTGCGAAGCCGAGTAAGACTGCCGTCGATAGCTTTGGCGACGTTCTCGGGACGCCCGGTCATTACGCGGTTCGGCCCGATACCGAACTTCGTGGCGATGACAACCTTGCCTCGATGGCGTTCCAAAGTGCGCCCGATTACTTCCTCGTTCTCGCCCGAACCGTAGACCTCGGCGGTATCCCAGAAAGTCACGCCGAGATCAATTGCGAGCTCCAGTGTTGAATCAGCTTCATCGATATCTGGTATTCCATAAAGTGCCGACATGGGCATGCAGCCGAGCCCAACCGCGCTGACCTCAAGCCCTGATTTTCCCAGTGTGCGCTTTAACATCCTCGAATATTAGGGCGTGGGTTCAACCCTTGATGGTTGAATCGCCAATTGTGTGCATGCTGTGCAATTCCCCTCAAGCACTTACCACTTCCCGTCGCACACGACTCAGACATGCACCCGCGCGCCCACATTTGTGAAGCAATTACTTGGATTTCATCGTCCTACACGGTTGGGGACCAGGTGAGAACGGCATTGATAGTCGTAATCGTTGCAGAGGAATCACGCGACCAGCTGTAAGCGAGAGAATCGAAAAGGTCACTGCCGATACCCGGGGTTGCTTCTTTGGAAAGGCCACTGCCGTTGTCGGTGATGACCAGGCCAACAAGACCATCGGTGTGGTCATTGATCGTAATGTCGACCGAAGTGGCATCGCCGTGGCGGATCGCGTTACCCACGGCCTCCCGAACAACTTCAATGACTGCGTAGGT
>CAINMH010000194.1 GCA_903850745.1 uncultured bacterium | reverse complement strand
TAATCAAGGCACAGCGCTTCGTGCGCAGCATAGAAGTCGGCGCGATGGAACTCTTCGGGGTCCGCGCCACATGCCTGCATGAACGCCAACGCTCGCTCAATATCTTGAGCCATCTTCTCGTAACGCTGACCGGCTGGAGAATCGCGAACGAAATCTTGGTTCCACGCATGCACCTGTCGAACGTCCGCGTATCCCCCTTGAGTGAAAGCGCGAATCAAGTTGAGTGCCGAGGCGGATGCGTTGTAGGTCCGCAGAAGACGCTGGGGATCAGGGCGACGAGAGTTGGCATCGAACTCAATCGCGTTGACCGCGTCACCAAAGTAGGACGGCAGCTCGACCCCATCGCGAGTTTCGGTAGGCGTCGAGCGAGGTTTGAAGTATTGCCCGGCGACGCGACCCAGCTTGACGACTGGGAGCGAAGCCGCATAGGTCAACACCATCGACATCTGCAACACCGTCTTGAGCCTGGCTCGAATCGAATCGGCCGTGTTGGCAGCGAAGGTCTCAGCGCAATCTCCACCGGTCAAGACAAATGCCTCGCCGCGAGTAGCAGCAGAGAGTCGTTCGGTGAGTGCGTCGCACTCTCCCGCGAAAACCAAAGGCGGCTGACGGCGCAACTCGGCGAGGGCATCGGCGAGGGCAGCCTCATCCGGCCACACAGGCTGTTGTGCAGCGGGGAGATCCGGCCAAGTCATGGACACCCTGAAAGGGTAGTCGCTCGCTTAGCCGAACAGGACCATGGCCTCCTCATAGCGGGCCAGCGGCACGGTCTTCAAAGTTGCGGTTGCCTCACTGAGTGACACCCGAACTATGTCGGTTCCTCGGAGGGCCACCATCGTGCCCCAGGCGCCGTCCTTGACAGCCTCAATGGCATGGAGGCCAAAGCGCGTGGCCAAGACGCGATCGAAGGAGGATGGCGTGCCACCTCGCTGGATGTGACCGAGTACGGCTGCGCGCGACTCTTTGCCGGTACGACGTTCGATCTCACTGGCGAGCCAATCACCAATGCCGCTGAGTCGAACATGACCAAAGGCGTCGACAGTTGCATCCTTGGTCATGAGGTCACCATCGGAGGGAAGCGCGCCCTCTGCGACACAAATGATCGGCGCAAAACTCTGACCGAAACGCGAGTCCACCCAGGCACACACCTGATCCATATCGAAGGGTACTTCCGGGATCAAAATCACGTTCGCGCCGCCGGCCATGCCTGAATGCAGCGCAATCCAACCCGCGTGACGACCCATTACCTCAATGACGAGAACTCGATGATGCGACTCAGCAGTGGTGTGGAGTCGATCGATCGCTTCCGTTGCAATACCTACGGCTGTGTCAAAACCGAACGTGTAATCAGTCGCATTGAGGTCGTTGTCAATGGTCTTCGGGACGCCCACCACATGAAAACCGAGTTCATGGAGAGCCTTTGCGACGCCGAGGGTGTCTTCGCCGCCGATTGCAACAAGCGCATCAACACCGAGTCCCTTGAGATTCTCCTCAATTCGCGCTACGCCACCCTCGATCTTGATCGGGTTGGTGCGAGACGAACCGAGGATGGTCCCGCCTCGCGGCAAGATTCCACGTACCGCCGCAACGTCAAGCGGCATCGTGACACCCTCGAGGGGTCCCTTCCAGCCGTCGCGGAAGCCGACGAAGTCATATCCGTATTCCGAGACACCCTTGCGAACAACAGCGCGGATCACCGCATTGAGGCCCGGGCAATCTCCACCACCAGTGAGCACACCTACTCGCATGACGATCTCCTTTCGCAGATCACGTTAGCGAGTTGGTGTTTCAGTAACTACAGTGCCCATATGACAGTTCTTTCGGTCGACGCTGGCACCACTGGCGTCACGGCATTGCTGGTCGACGAGCGAGCCTGTGTCGTGGCGCGCGGCTACTCCGCCTTCCCTCAGCATTTCCCGAACGAAGGCTGGGTCGAGCATGATCTTGGTGAGATCTGGCAGGCAACCTTGGCAGCTGTACGTGAGGTGCTGGCGACCGTTGCCCTCAATGCCGAGCTAGCCCCGACTGCGGTCGGAATCACCAACCAGCGCGAGACGGTGTGCTTATGGGACCGCGAAACCCTCGGGGCCGCTCGCCCGGCAATTGTCTGGCAAGACCGACGAACTGCATCACTGTGCGACCGGCTGAGGCCCATTCACGACGCGCGGGTGAGACACCTCACCGGACTGCGATTGGATCCATATTTCAGCGCAACGAAACTGCAATGGATCAGCGAAAACGACCCGCGGGTCTGGGGTCAAGTGACGTCAGGGCGAGTCGCTATCGGCACTGTGGATTCCTACCTCATGGCGCGTATGTCACGCGGCATGGTGCATGCCACTGACGCAACCAACGCATCGCGGACACTGCTATTCGATATCCATCGCGGAGAGTGGAGTGCCGAATTATGTGGTCTATTCGGTGTGCCAATTGATGCGCTTCCAGAAATCGTTCCGTCCTTTGGTGAACTCGGGCACACGGATCCATCGGCGTTTCTTGGACTCAGCATCCCCATCACTGGCGTTGCCGGTGACCAGCAAGCGGCTCTTGTGGGGCAAGCGGGCTTCGATGTGGGCGATGCGAAATGCACCTACGGCACGGGTTCCTTTCTCCTTGCTAACACCGGATCACATGCGGCCTCTTCTACCGGCGGCCTGCTGACCACAGTTGCCTTGGGCAATCCGGACGGCACGTTGACGTACGCATTGGAAGGCTCTGTTTTCGTTACCGGCGCAGCGGTTCAGTGGCTACGGGATGGGCTAGGAATTATCGCGAGTGCCGAGGAGACAGAAGCCTTGGCCACTTCCGTGCCCGATTCGGACGGTGTGGTGTTCGTGCCCGCGCTCACGGGGCTAGGTGCACCGTACTGGGATCCGTACGCACGTGGCGCAATTCTGGGGATCACCCGCGGCACAACACGCGCTCATCTGGCCCGAGCGACACTCGACGCAATCGCCTATTCGGT
>CAINMH010000193.1 GCA_903850745.1 uncultured bacterium | reverse complement strand
GACCTGCAGATAGAGCATCTCCCACTCGAGAGCGCCGCAGTCGTCAGGTACCTGCGCGATGACGATGCGGTCGCCGTCCTGCGACCACTCGACTCGATCGACGCGGACGAACGCCTCTCGGGGGATGCGCAGCAGGGGCTCTCCTGCGGCAGCGGATGACTCGATGCTCAGCTGGCCGGCCCGCGCGACGAGCCGCGTGGTCGGCGCGACGAAGCCACCGGCCTCCCTCACCAGCTCGATGGTCCCGGCCAGCAGGTCGGCGACGAGGGGATCGTCCGCGTCGATCATCGGGTGCGTCACGGCCCCATTCTCGCCTGATGCACGACAGCAACCTGCATGCGCGAGAGGCGCGGCCGTGATCATGCCGCGCCATTGCTCGTCAGGCGTTCGAGGTGCTGCTGGGCGGCCCAGACCCAGAGCGACATCGATTGCCGTTCCCCGGGACTCGTCGTGGCCATGAAGTGCTCGATCTCGACGATCCACGCGCGGAGCACGGCGATGCGTTCGACGTCGGTGCCGCAGGCCCTCAGGCGCCTTCTCAACGTGAGGGGGCTGACGAGCGCATCATCGGGTGCCATCGGCAGGTGGCCATCCGCTGCCAAGAACTCCTCGACCGTGATGTCGACTCGAATCTGGCCGGCGATGACCGCGCCGCAGGAGCATCGGGAGGTTGCTCCGGTATCACTGCCTTCGGTCATGACGAACTGATGCTCGCCGAGACTCTGGGCGGTCTTGACACTTGACAGGCGGCCGAGGTGCTTCGTGGCACCGAACAGCCACCAGCCGATCTCGCCCCTCCGCTTCGAATCGGCTGTCTTGGCCTCCTCGCGCATGTCTGCCATGCGCTCGCGCAGGCTGCGCGCCTCGCCGTCGGGGTCGGCGACCATGGGCTCATTCGCGCTCGCCACCGTGTTCGCATCTTCGAGGGCAGGTGCGTGCTCACTGCCTGTGCGGTCGTTCGGATTGCTATTCGTCATGGCGCAGCCACTCTCCGGCCCGATCGGACCCGTCGCTTCCGCGCCAGCGATTGGCGCAGCTGGTCTTCCCCTGGGGGCACCGTGCGACGGTTCGCGCGGTTGCCGGAGCGACAAGCCTGGGGGCTGAACGTCGCTCACTCTTGACCGTTCATCACGGTACTCCATGGGAGTGACGTTCAAGGCGCGGCGAGGTCTCGCTTCCGAAAGCGCACCGTGCCCGCGGCGATGAGCGCCGCCGCAAGCACGAGCAGCACGAGAATTGGGCCCCAGGCCATTGGTGCTGCTGGCAGTTTCGGGATGTGTGCGAAAGGCGAGGTGTCCGTGACCCATGACGGCCACTCGAAGAGCGCGCCGAACTCGGCGATGAGCAGAAACGCGACGAGCAGCGCCCATGACAGGTACGAGAGTCGCGGTGCGAATCCGTAGAGCAGAACGACCGTGGCGACCATGAGCCAGATTGCCGGAAGGGCGACGACCGAGGCGCCCATGGTCGCGCCCATGCGATCCAAGGTGCCCGACTGTGCTGCGCTGGCAAGTCCGAAGCCGGCACCCTGCGAGAGGGCGAGCAGCGTCGTCCCGACGAGGGCGACCGCGAGATGGCTCGAGAGCAGTTGCCAGCGAGACACACTGGTGGCGAGCACCGACTCGGTGTGGCCGTCGGTCTCCTCAGTGGCCAGGCGCCTTGCCGCGACGATCCCGTAGGCCGCGGTGACGAATGCCATGATGCTGAACTCCATCGCCATGAACGCATCGAGCATGACCGATGTGCCGCCGAGAGCCTCGATCATCTGCTGGGCCTGCGGGGTGTCGAGCATGCCGCTCAGGTCGTTGATGATGCTGCCGAAGATTGCGCTGACGACGAGGTATCCGGCGAGCCAGCCGATGAGCATTCCGTACTGCAGACGCCAGGCAAGAGCGATGGGACTGGCAAGGCTCGAAGGCGCAGTGGCGCGTCCGGCTCTGTCCGGAAGCAGGCCCGCGCCAAGATCACGTCTGGAGTCGAGGACGTAGGCGGCTGCGAGCGCGAGGGCGATGAAGGCGACCGTGATGGGCAGAACAGCGAACCTGTCGCCAGCGTAGGGCCGGACCTGCTGGCCCCAGCCGATTGGGGAGAGCCATGAGAGCGGGGAGGGTGCCTCGGAATCGCCGGTTGCGTCGCCTAAGGCTCGCACGAGAAACGCGACCGCAAGCACGAGGAATGCGAGCGCATTTGCAGATCGTGCGGTTCTCGTGAGCTGGTTTGCTATTGCGGAGATCGCGGCGAATGCCATGCCGGTTGTTGCCCAGGCGAGACCGAAAGCCCACGAGCCGGCGGCGGGCAGGCCAGCGGCGATGAGGCCACCAGCAGAGAGGACGCCGATCGAGATCATCGCCACCGCTGCAACGATCACGGCTGCGGTGAGCCCGGCCCATCCACCGACAACGCTCGCTCCGAGCAGCTCCGTCCGGCCCTTCTCCTCCTCGGCCCGCGCATGCCTGGTGACGAGCATGATCGCGAGGAGGCCGATCATGACGCCCCCCATCGCCGCGAGCTTGAGCAGCGAGAGTGCGCCGAGTGACGTCGGGTCCCAGATACGTCCGTACAGCGCGACAGCGACGGGCACGTCATTGATTGCCGAGGCAGCAATCATGCGCGATGCCTCGTCCGGGTAGAGGGCCATCGTCGCCGATGCGGACGCCACCGTGATCAGCGGGAAGATCGCGATCCAGACCGGGAGGACGATGCGGTCGCGTCGCAGTGCCAGCCGGGCGAGGTGCAGCGTGCCGACGAACCTGCTCATGTCACGCCGAGCTCGCAGCCGTGCCGACCTCGTAATGCTGGAGGAACAGCTGCTCGAGTGTCGGCGGTTGCGTGAGCAGCGAGGTCACGCCAGCTGAAGCAAGGGATGCGAGCAGCGGGTCGAGCGCATCGGCATCGACCTGGCAGGTGATGTGCTCGCCCTCGACGACAACGTCATGGATACCCGGGATGCCTGCGAGATTCGGCGGCTCGCCGCGAAGCTGGACGGTGACGGCCGTACGACGAAGGTGGCGCATCTCGTCCAGGGTGCCGGTCTCGACGATGCGTCCGCTTCTGATGATGCTCAGCCGATCGGAGAGCGCCTCGGCCTCGGAGAGTATGTGGCTGCTCAGCAGCACGCTGCGCCCATCACCGCGCCACTCCCCGATGAGGCCACGGAACATCGACTCCATGAGGGGGTCGAGGCCGGCGGTTGGCTCGTCGAGGAGGAGGAGCTCGACATCTGATGACAGCGCGGCGATGAGGGCGACCTTCTGGCGATTTCCCTTCGAGTAGGCGCGGGCCTTCTTCCTCGGGTCGAGGTCGAAGCGCGCGATGAGCTCGGCGCGGCGCTGCGGGTTGAGGCCGCCTCTGAGCCGGCCGAGGAGATCGATGACCTCGCCGCCGGTGAGGTTCGGCCACAGCGAGACGTCGCCGGGCACATACGCCAGCCTTCGGTGCAGTGCCACCGAGTCACGCCATGGATCGAGGCCGAGCACCGTGGCGCTGCCCGAATCGGCGCGGTAGAGGCCGAGGAGCAGCCGTAGGCACGTTGTCTTGCCAGCCCCGTTTGGCCCGAGGAATCCGTGGACCTCCCCAGAGCGCACTGTCAGGTCAAGGCCGTCGAGGGCTCGCGTCGCGCCGAATGTCTTGACGAGCCCGGTGATGACGATCGCGTCCGGCATGCCGTCACGGTATTGCCGGGAGGGGGCTCAATGCGCGTTGAATTGGGCGGGCTCAGGTTCGCCCGCGCGATGAATTGGACGGGCTCAAGTTCGCCCGCGCAGGCGCTCGACGAGACGTCGATCGCGCTTCGTCGGCCGGCCCGAGCCGCGGTCGCGGACTACTGGCGCCGGTCGCTCCTCACCCGGCGTCGCAACCGGAGTGCGGTCTTCATAGTTGAGCACCGCCAGTGCCGCGCGCGTCCGCTTCTCGACGAGTCCGATGACTACGACGATGCGCTCGGCTGCGATGGTGCGGGCCCGCACGGTGTCGCCGAGCCGCACCGGGTGGGCTGGCTTCGCACTCGAGCCGTTGACCCGGACGTGACCGGCCTTGCATGCGGCGGTCGCGGCGGATCTCGTCGGGTAGAGGCGTATCGACCACAGCCAGGCGTCGACACGCACGCTCGATGGTGCGGGGGAAGTGGCCATGACACCGAGCCTAGGAGCAATGCTCATCGGCCGCGCAGGCCCTCGCTGCTTTGCGGCGGCGGATTTCCCTCGCGTAAATGGGCCCCGGAGCAGCCCGATTGAGGGTCAGAATGAGATGGCGAAGACCACTGCGAGCATGATGACTCCGAGGACGAAGATGATGGCGGCCGCGACGATGCCGAGTGCGATCACCGCAAGGCCTGTGAGGGCGAAGACGATCGTGGCGAGGAGGAGGCCGCCGCCGGCCTTGTATGCGATCCGGGCCTGGGCGCTGGTATAGCTGTGGGCATCGGCACGGATGGATGCGATGAGCCCGCACATGGTGCCGGCGGCGATGACGACGCCAGCCGCGACGAACCACGCGAGCGGGAACGTGAAGGTGCTTTCGTCCAGGCCGCCACTGCCACCGCGGGCCGAGGTGATTGCGCTCACTGAGGAGACAGTGAGAATTCCCGTTGCAGCAGAACCGAAAACGACAAGCCAGACGCCAACCCAGCCAAGCAGGTCGCGGGGTGCAGTGCCCCAGCGGTTGCCCACAATTGGCACTCCAGCCCAGCGGCTGCCGTCCCAGTACTGAACCATGCCCGGCAACCGGTTCTCGGCGGCGTACCAGCCGGGTTCGCGGCCATGGGAGTCGGCGGTGTGCGATGTGTCGAGGCCGGGGTCGTCCATCGACTGCCTCCCTCCGGATCTGAGGCCCTCAGGGTATCTGGCTCCCGACGCCACGTTCATGTGAGCGGTGGGCTCCTCATCGCACCGCCGAGTTGGAAATGAGGTACGGGAAGAATGATGAATATTGCGCACTAAGAGTACGAATGATCGGGAGTGCCGAAAGTCGTGCAGCAAAGGTAACGATGGTCATTTTCGAGTTGTGACCGAGCAAGTCGACTACGAGGTGCCGGACACTCCGCCGACCAGCGATGAAACTGGATGCGAGTCGTACGAGGTCCAAAGAAGGCACTGTCGCTGCTGCTGGTGGTGGCCGCGCTCGCGAGCGTCTCTATTGTCGTCCTGGCGAAGGACGCGATGGCGGCAACGCCGACCGTCTCGTCCGTGTCGCCTTCCTCGGGAGCCGTAGCGGGCGGCACCATGGTGACCGTCACGGACTCGGGTTTCTACGATAGGGATCCTTCTTCAGCGGGCACAGGGGGTGACCGTGGGTGGCTTCGCTGCAACGAGCGCGACCATTGCCTCGGATACGTCGCTAACCTTCGTCTCACCAGTTCGATCGGTTGCTGACCGGCCGGCGCGCCAGACAGATACGTGACCGACCGCAACTGCACCGGTAGGAGCGCCTATCTGTGCGAGAGCGGTGAGCGGACGACGACGTCGAACGCGACGTCCTCTGCGACGAACGCCACCCCGCGCGGGCGCACGGGCATCTTCATGCTGGCATCGTCGGGGGGTTGCGAGAATTCTCCAGATGGTTCTCCTGAAGGCGCAAGCACCATGAACGGCTAGCGATCGTTTCGGCATATGCCAGCGATCATGCCGGCTCTCGGGTCGTGGCTACGCTGACGTTTGGTCGAGGAGTTCCTTGATGTCGCCGCTGATCGCTTCGGGCTTGGTCTTCGGCGCGTAGCGTTGCACCGTCGTTCCGTCGGGCGAAACGAGGAACTTGGTGAAGTTCCATTTCACCATCGAACCGAGCAGGCCGCTTGAGCGATCCTTGACAAACCGGAACACCGGGTGGGTGTCCTTGCCGTTCACGTCGATCTTCGTCGACAGCGGGAAGGTGACGCCGTGGTTGATG
>CAINMH010000192.1 GCA_903850745.1 uncultured bacterium | reverse complement strand
GGTTGATCGTGCGCACGCTCGCCGGATCATGCCCTGCGTCTTGCACTGCTTGGCGCTCTTCGGCGACGGATGCTTCAGCCATCTCGTTGATGCGTTCATAGAACGAGATGCCTTGGACTTTGGTGGTCCACAGGCAGATTTGTGCGAGACCGTCTTCTTCGAGGATGCGGATCTTCACACCACGCTTGGCCATGGCCCGGGCGTGCTTCTCTTTGGCTCGTTCGGGTGCGATCCGGTTAAGGGCTCGGGTGAGTTGGTCTTTTGCATAGGAGTAACCCGCAGGAGCGCCCTCGCGAGTCACGGGATCGATATGGCGCACAAGTCTCGGGAGAACCATCGCCTCAACTCGGGCCATCTGCTCAAAACTCAGGCCGTCCATCGCATCAGCCATCAGGCGAGCAACGGGTTCGGTGATGAGTCCCTGAGCGAGCGCCTCATGGGTCGTGGAGAGAACACCTTCAGGGTTCAGCAAGCCAGCTTGAGTGATCTTCACATCCGCAGTTGACCCATGAACCCCCATGACGAGGCCAACTTCAGCAACCACCCCCGAGCGGGACACATCAAACCGAGAAGTCTCCCGACCCGTGCGATCCATTGCGGCGGTCGCATATTCATGCGAAACCGTCATGGACCGAGACGCAGTCCACGCCTCCTGCCGCTTCCACAACTGCAACAGAATCAACCGGCCCGCATCAGCTCCTTCACGCACCGCAACCTGCATCGCATGCTCAGACACAGCGTCGGGGTCAGGAAGATCAAACTCGACTGGTGCCACTCGGTCTGGATCAATCGCATCCAACACACCCGCCATCACCCAACTCGGCCCGTGTGCGAGAAGCAGACGCAACATGTCATTCCCGATCGCGCCACCCGCAGCCATGACCTCATCGCGCAGCACGACCAGATCAACCGGCGACTCGCCAGTTGACGCGCGCAGAGCAATGTTCGACACGGAAAATCCTTTGCGACTCGAGTGGCCACCACACACCCAACGCATAAGCACACCGAACCAAAAAGGCCCGGACCACAAGGATTATTGATCTAAGTAATCTCCCAATTGGGAGCGCCACAATGTGAAAACAGGATATACCGAGGCACTGACAACGTCAAGCCCAAACACCAAAAAAGTGTTGAAAACTAAAAAGATTCTTTGCGCCGGAAATTTGGCGGCGCCATATTTCTCCGGGGACTTGGCCTGACGGCTTTACGTCCCCTCCAGAATATTCTGCCGCCGGATAGTTCGCATCTCATCGCGCAGTTCGACCAAAGCATCCACCCATTTGGCATAGATGCCATCGAAGTCAGGGTCGATCTCATCTGGCCACATGATGAAGTCGTGCGAGGCGCCTTTTCCGACTGTGTCGTCTAGGTGGGCAGGTCGTTTGATGCGTTGTGGCGTGTAGCCCATCTGCACGAATGCCTGGCGGGTTTCGCGTGCCTCTGGGTTCAGAGTTGCGCCTTTACGAGTCGAGAGAGCCCGATCGGCTTCTGAGCGACTGCCGAGCAGCTCAATGACGACGATGGGTCGATGCTCGGTAAGGGTCGAAATGCCACCACGGACAACAGCGGGCTCGTGGCGTTCGACATCAACCTTGATGAGGTCCGGGACCACTCCCAACTCGCGCACCAGGGCATCGAGCGTCGTCGTGGGGACCTCGATGATGCCCGTGCCCGAGTGGCGGCGGGTGCTCAGCGAGTGAGAAGCATCGCTTTGGGCTGAAATCGTGAGGCTAGCCGTTCCAATCGAGTCACTGATCGCACATCGATGCAAGGTGATGTCTAACCCATTTGTTGCAGCGATGGCCGCAAGGTTGTCGCAAGAGCCAGGAAAGGGCTCGAATGCGTGGATGTTGAGATCGGGGAATGAAGTGCCCAAGAGAGCCGAATAGAGACCCATATTCGCGCCAATATCGAAGAACGTGCCGTTGGGCTTTCGGCTAGCGAGAGCGTAGAGCGCCGCTGCAGTGAAACCGCCGTAACCCAGAATGCCGCGACGAAGAATCGATGTGCGCACATAGGCAGGCTCTGGACCAGCGAGATTGAGTTTCGCGGTGGGCGCGCCGAGTTGTGTCGGCACATCAATGACCTCATGCACGAATTCCACCTCCATCCCGTTGGTTCATCCTCCCACAGCGTTTCGACCGGGCTGGGCCGAGAACAGGTCAGATTCGCGTGTCCAACTCAATCATTGACCGCAGTACGGCACTAACCTGTGCCACCTCGTGCGTACGGTAGAGAGTGGCACCACCTAGTCGGGCCAAGACGGCAAAGAAGCCCTCGGCTGTCCGGAAGTTGTCTTCGAAGAGATCGAATGCGTGGGGGAGTGCGTGGCAGATGGGCAGTCCCAGAACTCGCAGCCGGAATGTATTGAGAATGACCTGTGTTTGATGACGTACGCGCGTCATCGGGTCGACGAGATTGCCATAGAAGAAGCCCATGCCCGGGTCAATGACAATGCGATCGACGCCCTGAGCCTTGGCGACGGCGACTCGGTCGCGGAAGTGGTCAATGATGCCTGGCAGGGGATCAGCCTCGAGCTCGACATTCGTGATCTCGCGAACATTCGCACCACGGACATAACACAGCACGACAGTCGCATCATATCGAGCTGCTAGATCGAGCATCGCCTCTTGATGTTCGGCGCCGGTCATGTTCAGTACGCGCGCACCCGCCGCGAGGCACGCCTCCGCGATTGCCGGCTCATAGGTCTCCGCGGAGACATGCATGCCATCAGCGACACATGCCTCAACAACTGGAAGGAGTTTGCTCAACTGCTCATCGACTGAAACACGCACGGCCTTCGCGGTAGTTGATTCGGCGCCAATGTCGATGATGTGTGCGCCTTGGGCGTGTGCGACCCGTGCCTTTCGAATGGCGGAGGAAGTTGAAGTCGCGATGCTCTCCCGGTAGGTGGAGTCACGCGAAAGATTGACCGTGGCCATCACAGCTGGCCGCGACTCGCTTTCGAAGACGTCATCACCAACCCGCATCGGCTCACATGTCGCAGCAAGTGCGTCAGGAAATCGCGCTGCGAGATCGTGAAGGGCCTTCAGTGTGATCACGTGTTGTCCTTCTTCACATAACGCAGGAAGTGGAATCCTTCATCGTCGGTAGTGTCTACCAAATCGAAACCGACCCCAGCGGCCGAAGGTCCAAGGGTCAAGTCCCATTCATCGACTAGACCAGCCTCGGCAAATGCATTGAGCAAGTTGCGGCCCCCTTCGCAGATAAAGCGACGAAGCCCGCGTGCCGTCAATTGGGCCAGCAGCCATGCCGGGTCCACTGACTCACCGGGGCAGATGAGGACCTCAGCATGCTCCCGCGCCGTCTCAACGTTGGCCGGGTCGGCCGCTTCGCAAGTCGCCACGATGGGGCGAAAAGTCGATTCGGCGAAAACCGCCTCGTCCCACGGAAGATCCAAAGACACACTGACGATGACCAACTGCACTGCGGGTTGGAGTCCAGCCGCAGCACGGCTCTCGACTAGCTCAGGGCGGGGCACCATGGGTCGGTAACGCTCCGCGCGCATTGTGCTGGCCCCGATGATGACGGCATCGGCATGGCTGCGGATCGCGCTGAAAACTCGCCGGTCAGCAGGACCGCTCAGAGAACCACTTCGACCATCTTGCCCTGCAATAGACCCCTCTAGGTCCATGAGCATGAGCGCCCTAAGCCAAACACCATCGGGCCAGGGGTAATCCATCTCCTAAGCGTAGTGGGCGATTAGGCCGGATCGGTCTCCTGCGGGCAGGCCACGTTTTGAACGGTTCCCGATGGGCAGGTCACACGAATCCATGTTCCCCCGCCGAACGTGTTGCCATACAACTGGGCCCCGCGCAGATTGGCCCGCGTAAAATTCGGAATTGAAATGTAGGTGTCGTAGAAAATGCTTCGCGTCAATATGGCGTCGGTGTAGTTGGGCTGGTTCAGACCGGAGTTTCGGAAAACGGTATCCCTCATGTCGGCTTCGACAAACTGAGCATCAACTCCACTTGTGTTGGCGAAGTTGACTCGCACAAGTGTTGCCCGAGTGAAGTTTGCCCGATTTAGTGCTGCGTTCGTTAGGCGAGCCCGAGTGAGATTTGCTTGTGTGAAGTTCGTTGACTGTGCCGCCACGGACGTCAAGTTCGCGCGAACCAGTGTGGCTCCCCGTAGATCTGCGAGCAATAGCGACGAGGAGTTCAACTGAGCACCCGTGAGAATTGTACTTTTAAGATTTGCTCGGGTGAGATCGGCGCCAACGCAACCGTTGTAGCCACCCGAGCACGTATAAAACACGGCGAGTCTGAGATTGGCCCCCTCGAGATTTGCGTCCTGCAGATTTGCGCCGGCGAAGGAGGTCTGGCGGCCATCAATACCGCTCAAGTTAGCGCCGGAAAGATCGGCATTCAGGAGGATCGCACGGGAGAGATTGGCGCCCGCGAGATTGGCGTCCGAGAAGTCGATGCCGGTTAAGTCAAGTCCACTGAAATTCATACCTCGAAGGTTCATGCCAGAGCAGTCTCCATTTTTGGCGATGACGCAGTTCTGCTCGAAGGCCTGGGTTAGCGACACTCCGGCAATCGAGGCGGGTACGAAAACCCCGACGATGGCGGCTGAGGCAAGGATGCGCTTGGTCCGAGAAGTAAAAGTCATGCCGAACTGTCCCACAAACGGGAGACACGCGCCAGTGTGAGGACTAGTCGGTGCCTTGTTCCATAGCGGCCCGATCGAGGCTCTCTTCAGCGTCGGCATTGGACTGCGGGGCGCTCGAGATTGCCTGCGCGCCGCCGGGGGAGAGTTCGCCGACCAGCCGCACGTGACCCGCGGTCAACATGCCCTGCTTGGCGTAAATCTCTAGCTTGGCCCTCGTGTCCGCAATGTCGAGATTGCGCATTGTCAACTGCCCGATGCGGTCGGTGGGTCCGAACGCGGCATCCTCGGTGCGCTCCATCGACAACTTGTCAGGGTGATAACTGAGGTAGGGCCCACGAGTGTCGATCACGGTGTAGTCATCGCCTCGACGCAGACGCAGGGTGACTTCGCCCGTGACGGCAGAAGCGACCCACCGCTGCAGTGACTCGCGCAGCATGAGCGACTGCGGATCGAGCCAGCGGCCTTCATAGAGCAACCGCCCGAGCCGACGACCCTCTGCGTGGTAGTTAGCGATGGTGTCCTCATTGTGAATCGCAGACACAAGACGCTCGTACGCGATAAAAAGCAGCGCCATGCCCGGTGCCTCGTAGATGCCGCGGCTCTTGGCCTCGATGATCCGGTTTTCGATCTGGTCGGCCATGCCAAGACCATGCCGACCGCCAATAGCGTTGGCCTCGTTGGTGAGGTCGACTGCGCTGGCGAATTCCTGACCATTGATCCTGACCGGGCGGCCTTGCTCAAAGCCGATCGTCACGTCCTCGGGGGCGATGGCCACTGCCGGGTCCCAGAAGCGCACGCCCATGATCGGGTCGACGATCTCCATGGAGACGTCGAGATGCTCTAGACGCTTCGCCTCGTGCGTCGCGCCCCAGATGTTGGCGTCAGTGGAGTAGGCCTTCTCGGTCGAGTCGCGGTAGGGCAGGCCATGCGCGACCAGCCACTGAGACATTTCGGTGCGTCCGCCAAGTTCGGTGACGAAGTCTTGATCAAGCCATGGCTTGTAGATGCGCAGGTTGGGATTAGCCAGCAGACCGTAGCGGTAGAACCGCTCGATGTCGTTGCCCTTGTAGGTGGATCCGTCCCCCCAGATCTCGACGTTGTCTTGCAACATCGCGCGTACAAGCAGGGTGCCCGTGACCGCGCGGCCAAGGGGAGTGGTGTTGAAGTAGATCTTGCCGCCGGACCTGATGTGGAAGGCACCACAAGCAAGGGCAGCGAAGCCCTCCTCTACGAGTGCCGACTTACAGTCGACGAGACGCGAAATCTCCGCCCCGTATTGCATCGCGCGTGAGGGCACCGACTCGATATCGGGTTCGTCGTACTGGCCCAGGTCGGCGGTGTAGGTGCACGGGACCGCGCCCTTGTCACGCATCCATGCGACTGCGACAGAGGTGTCTAGGCCGCCAGAGAAGGCAATGCCGACACGCTGGCCGACGGGCACGGAGTTGAGAACTTTGGACACAGGAGAACCCTACCGGCAGGATGGCGGTGTGAAGATCAGGCTGCTGTCCCTCGTGATGTGTCTGGGCATCGTGGCAGTAGCAGCCGCTGTCCCGAGCACCGCACAGCCGCTGGAGCCCCGTCTGCAATGGAATGCAAACTTTGGGTACTGCGGGGAGACCAGCTTCATTAGCGCCGGGATGCGCTTTGGTCAGTACACATCCCAATGGACTGCCCGGACCCTGGCCTCGCCACGCGTTCCCCAGACCCGGGAATCAAGTCAATTGCTCCTCGGCGTTAACGATCTGGCCGCGGCTCGGCGAATGAAACTTGCCACAGTCGCTTTCGACACAGGCAATCGCGACACACCCGCGAGATTCTTGGACTGGGTGAAGGGCCGGTTTGTACGCGGTGATGTTGTCATCATCGGGGTGAATAACAACGTACGGATCCTCGGCGAGCCCATTCCTGGCCAGATCGGAAGCTACGACCACATCGTGCCGGTGCTGGGCATCGGTTCGTCTGGAGCCTCAGACACGATCACGATCAGTGATAACGGACTGCACAACGTCGGTCGCGACTACCCGTTCAGGTATTCCTATCGGTTCTCCGATTTCCCGCTCAGTCGGCGCGCGGCGAATTTATGGGGCGGGCCGATCTACTCACTAGCCCTTGGGTCCGCGCACTACGGCACCGCTGTGACGGGGATCGTCGATCCTCAGCACGAGACCGTTCCGGTTCGGCTTACGTCCTCGTCTAATGGCGAAGGTTTGCAAAACCAATCTCGTCTTGTTTCGCCACCGGCTCCCTCGCGGATTCAGCTGACAGCGCATGTGCGGATCCCCGACGTGACGCGCAGCTACACCGTCTACATGTATGACCGATTCAGCAAGGTGCCAACCAGAGACTTTGCTGCGCGCGCGGCCAATGCAGTGAGCACGTGGACCATTCCGGCCTATTCAGGTAAGCACTGGAGCGTCACGGTGCGTGCACTCTCGAGCGACACCCGTGTGTTTCGGGCTGTACGCACCCCAATCTCCTAGACTCTTGAGCATGCGCCTTCAGATTGCTCTCGTGGGCGCGCTCAGCCTGATTCTTGGCTTCGCGCTCGCTTTCGGAACCAAGATCTTCTGGCTTGGTGGCGTGATCCTCGTTATCGGCGGTGCCTATTGCGTGTGGCGCTCTTGGCAGTTGAGCGGCTGGTGGCGCACGCTGATCATTCTCGCGATCTTCAGTGTGGCCTTTGCGGTCTCTCACCCGCTCGGTGAAGTCATCGGCTCATGGCCCTCCGCCATCGGCGTTGCCGTGGTCGCCGGCGTGCTGTGCTGGTTGATTTCCCTACCGGGCGAGAAATCTCGGGCATGAACTCCAAGACGCTGTATGACGCCGCTTGGGGGACATTCGTACGCTCCATCACCGTCATACACACTGCGGCACATCGGGCTACCGGGGGACGGTTGTGGAGCAGGCTGCCCCGAGGTGGCCGGATGGCATTCCTGACTACCTTGGGCCGCAAGTCTGGCGAATGGCGTGTGACGCCACTTTTGTCGGTGCAGGTGGGCGAAGAGTGGATAGTGACCGGCTCCAATGGCGGCCAAACGCGAATGCCCGGCTGGGTCTTTAACGCCCGCGCTGACTCGCGGTGCACCTTTGAGGTCGATGGTGAGAGTTGGTCCGGACACATTTACGAGGTCACGGGCGAAGAACGTGATCGGCTCTACTCCGCATTGACCAGGGTGTGGAAGTTCTATTCGATGTATGAACGCAAGGCGGGTCGATACATTCCAGTTTTTCGCGTTACTCGCCCGCCGGCTTGTCATCAGGAGTAGCGTTTTCGCGAATCTTGCGCTGATATTCCTGCCAACGCGAGAGGGCTGGATCGACCGGGTCATTCCCAGTTTGTGCATCTCGGGTGCGCGGCTTCGGCGTGCGCCGAATGCCGTCGCGGATGCGGTAGCGGTACCACACCCAGATCGCAAAAAGTCCGATGAGGGGCCACTCAAAGGTGTACACCCAGGCCCGCCACACACCATCTCCAGCACGAGCAAATTCCACTGAAGTCGCCACCGCACACCCGACGAGTACGACAATCGCGGGAACATCAAGTTGCCAGAAGTTTCGCCAGAAACTTCGAGGCTTCGGTGTCGGTGTCGTGTCGTCTTCATCCTGAGTCATACGGGTACCTCAACAAGTGTGGGCTTTTTGCTGCGTAGGCGCACGAACACCATCGCTAAGATGGCCTCAGCCAAGATGACTCCACAGATGATCGGTGCAAGGGCGGGTGGAGCGAGTTGCGCGGACTCGAAGAGGGTGATCGCAACGGTCATGATTGGCCAGCCCACCATCGCAATCACAATCGCAGTTGTCGCACGACTACTCCGTAGTGATCCGATGAAGAGCCAACCGCATCCGAGAAGCAGCACAAAGCCCACTATCGAACCGAGGTTTTGCCCCAGCAGTGATTGCGGCAGTCCCACGCCGGCAAATTCAACCCCGACGATCAACAAGAGCACAGCAGCAATCTCGGGGTATTGAGTCAGCCATCGGGGCATGCGGGGCTCACGGGGAAGGGCTACTCGAATGACGATTGGTACCGCGAGCCCAACGAGTACGAGCATTAGCGGAGTGACGAGGTGTCTTTGGAGATTCTCGGGGGCGGGTCCAATTCGTGCCATCGTTATCGAGACCGCGACCGCGACTCCCATTGCCACGAGTTCCCATCCAGCGATACGAGCCAGTATCGATCCGGTGACCGGCATACCGTCGCGTACTGCCGGGATGACTCGAGTGCGGTGCTGCCAACCCAGCAGCACGAGACAGGCCAGTAGTACGGCCTTAGCCACGAGGAATGCTCCGTACGTCGAATCGACAAAACTGGAAGGGCTCGTGATGCGAAGGGACGCATTGAGCAATCCAGATTCTGCGACGACAATCACGCAGATGAGTGCGAGGGTGCTAAAACGCGGGAGTAACACCGTGGCGCGACCCGGTTCCAAACGCAGGAGCGCGACCACGACGACCAGACCGCCGATCCATGCCGAGACGCTCGCAAGGTGGATCGCAAGGCTGATCGATGCTGACTCGTGGCCTGCTGTGAGTCCACCGTGACCGCTTAGACCCGGTGCGGCAGCTGCACCGATCGCAAAAACAGCAACAATCCAGGCGGTCACCCGATTGATGACTGCCCAAGCCGTGAAGGCGACAAGTAATACGCCAATGCACTGCGCGAGAAACACTTGGCCGACTTGTACCTGAGTCAGGAACGACCACAGCGTGGTGGGAGTGAGTATTGCCGCTGGATCGACTGCCACGAGATCTGACAATGTGAGCACCATCTGAACCAGCAGTGCGCCCAGCCAGATGAAGGCGCAGCCAGAAGTCCACTTGAGCACCCGACCAATGGGTTGCACTCCAAGCAGACCACCGATGAGGATTCCGCCGACAGTGAGCGCGGCCGCGATGTCACGGACAAACCGGGATACAGGCAGACCTATCCAGGTGATCTCGGGAGCTTGTGGCAGGCCGGGGATGTTCGGAGCAACGAGCACCCCAGTGGTCCAGAGCAGGACAATTAAGACCGGCAGACCCCAACACAGGTTGCGAGCGGCCTTGATGACTGTCATGGCTCCTGGAAGTTACCGAAGTCTGGCGCGTTGGTGTTGGGGCTTTCGTGCATGGTCGTGGTGAAAATCGCTCCTAGCAGTGCTACTCCCGAAATCCAGATGACCCACATGCCGACAAGGCCAGCATGGGAGGAATTGCCCGGGGTGAGGCGGCGGGCGAGGGTGCGATTGAAGATGCCGAACACGAGAAACATCGTCAGGGCAATCCAGCCAGCGTTCGAGAAAGCGAACCAGAACGTGCAAGACGCGTATGCCCCATCAGAAGGTCCGAATGGGAAGGTCGCGATCTGGATAATCTGGCCCACGAAGACCACGAGCAGCACGATCGCACAGATCAGCGATCCCGCGAGCATGCGGTTGCGGTCGCCTTTTTGCAGGCCCTTCCAACCCCAACGCATGGCGACGCCTGCGATGACCTCACCGACGCAAATGGCCCAGAACGGCCATAGTTCCGCCCATGCGTTGTTCGGTGGCGCCCAACTGCTATTGACGTTGAGGGACCACAGGTAGGAGTAGGCAACGAGGAGAGCGACGGAACCGGTCGTGGAAGACAGGATGCATAGCCAGATGCCCATTTTGTTGCGGCTGGCCACCACGGAGACGGGCTCGCCCGTCGTGGGGGACAGCTGATTGTCGGTCACGGCGCTCATTTGGCTCCCACCTTCATCTTGGTCGGGTCTCCGCCTTCAGCAGCGGCAAGTGCAGCGTCATCGGCCGTTTCATAGGGATCAGGCACGCCATAGCCATACGGATCTGACGTGACGACCGGAAGCACGGCAAAGTTCTCGTGCGGCACCGGCGTGGGGATCTGTGCCTCGAGGGTCTTTGCACCGTAGGGATTAGCGGGTGCAATTTCACCAGATTTCCACGAGAAGATTATCGAGGCGAGGAAGACCAGCATGCCAATGCCGATGATGTAGGCGCCGATTGTGGAGATCCAGTTCGAGACATTGAAGAGCGAATCGAACTGCAGCACACGTCGCGGCATGCCCTGAAGACCCGCCACAAACATGGACATAAATGTCAGCTGGAAGCCTCCGAACGCGGTCCAGAAACCGATGGAACCCCAGCGATTGTCCAGGTAGCGCCCGGTCATCTTCGGGAACCAGTAGGCGATTGCGGCCATCGCAGCGAACAGGCCAGCACCCATGAGCATGTAATGGAAGTGGGCGACGACAAACATGCTGCCGTGCATGTACTGATCAACCGGGACGTCGGACAGGAAGACGCCGGTGACACCACCGATGACCTTGTTCCAGACAACAGCGTAGACAGCCATCATGGGCAGGCGAGTCCATGGTCGTGCCCGCCACATGGTGCCCAGCATGACGAGGACCAGGAAGCTGAAGGGAATGGAAATCAACTCAGTTGAGAGCATGAATGGATAGTTTGCTGCGGGAGCCCACCCAGTCATGTACATGTGGTGCACCCACACGACACCGCTGAGGCCGACGATGCCGAAAATGCCTGCAATGGCGAATTTGTACGAGAAGAGCGGTTTCCGAAGAAATACGACCATGAGCTCGAGCAATGCGGCGGTGCCGGGGATCACGATGACGTAGACCTCAGGATGGCCGAGGAGCCAGAACAGGTTTTCATAAAGCCATACACTGCCACCGGAAGCGGGCACGAAGAACGAAGTCTCAATCACTCGATCAGATAGCGCGAACCACTGCGAGTACTGGTACATCGGGAACCACACCAAGCCCATGATGGATGACGCAAAAATGCCATAGACGAAAATCGGCACGCGGCTCCACGTCATGCCTT
The DNA here is from genome assembly GCA_903850745.1 of uncultured bacterium. Classification (GTDB taxonomy): domain Bacteria; phylum Actinomycetota; class Actinomycetes; order S36-B12; family S36-B12; genus CAINMH01. Next base: position 239 of record CAINMH010000192.1, on the reverse strand, counting down.
TTGCGCGCATCTTGACGATGGTGGTCATGAGGTTGACGCTCGCGATGCCAGTCGAGAAGGCAAAGGTGATGATGCAGATCTGGTAGCCAATCATTCCGACCGGTGCCTGATCAGCCAACGGCTGATAGACGGTCCAGCCATCACGAATGCCGCCGAGAGCGAGATTGCTGACGAGCGGAGGAACAGCGGCCACCAGCAGCCAGATGCTCAGTGCGTTGAGGCGAGGGAACGCCATATCG
>CAINMH010000191.1 GCA_903850745.1 uncultured bacterium | reverse complement strand
TCACAACTTAGCGGACAACGGAAGCTACCCGCCGGTAGCACTGAGCCCCGTGAAGTGGCTGACGGCGAGCCCGATGAGGAAGGTCACTGTGGCCGCACCAGCCCCAACCGCGAGTTGGCGCAGGGCGGCTACCGCCATATTCCTGCCAGAGAATCTGCCCACGATTGCGCCGACGACCAGCATGGAGGTCAGGGACATCGCGATAGCGAGCCCGAGGGCGAGCCCGCCACTGGCGAAAAGGTACGGAATCACGACCACGACAGCCCCGAGCGCGAACGCGATGAAACTCGAGAGGGCCACGCGCAGGGGCGACCCGAGAGCCGACGGATCGAGTCCAAGTTCTTCGCGCGCAAGGGTGTCAAGTGCCTTATCCGGGTCCGCCATGATGTGTTCGGAAGCTTTACGGGCTGTTTCCTTGTCCATGCCCTTCGCGCGGTAGATGAGTTCGAGTTCGCGACGCTCCTCTTCGGGCTTGTCGCGCAGTTCGGCAGCTTCGGTCTCGATCTCACGCCGGAACAGATCTCGCTGGCTGGCGACGCTGATGTATTCACCTGCCGCCATTGAAAACGCACCCGCGAGAAGTCCAGCGATGCCGGCGAAGAGCACCACCTTCGGGTCGCTCACGGCTCCGGCGAATCCCATGACCAAGGCGGTGTTGGAGACGAGTCCGTCACTGACGCCAAAGATCGCTGCACGTACCGAGCCAGTGCGGTCACCACGGTGCCAAGTCTCACCGAAGTCCACAGAGCGCGGCGCTTCGTTGAGCGCGGTGAGCGGAGAGCCATCCTGCATCTGTTGGAAGACACGCATGTGGATGCGTTCTTCGCTGCTCATCACGGCAGGGGCGTCAGGCTCATCGTCGTAAATATCGGCGTTGACTCCCTCAGTCTCTTCCAAGGCGGCCAGTACCGAGTCGAGGCCCGCAGCGCGAGCGCGTGCGACCAGCGCGGCATCGTCGGGATCTAGGCGATCGGGTGCGGGGGGTACCTCGACACCATGGGAGTTGAGCATGTCGATCCAGTGTTGGGCGTGCTGGGCCTCGATCTCTACTAACTCCAAAAGCGCTTCACGCCGATCGCCCGTGGCCTGATCGGCGAGAGCGGAGTAGAGCAGGATCGCGTTGCGCTCGGCAGCGAGATACTTTAGGTAGCGCTTGGGGTCGCGTTTGCTGGACATCAACTCGCTCCCTCTGTATTGCCTGCATCCGCAGCGGACGGATCCGTTAAACGATACCGATCAATGGCCGCAGCTGCTCGTTCCGCTGCGATCTCTCCGGTCTGAGCAAGTATCGACAGGGTCTGAGTAACAATCGACTCCGCATCGACAAGGAAGTGCCGACGTAGCGCCCCGCGGGTGTCGGATCTACCAGCTCCATCGGTGCCGAGCGACACGAACGGCCGGGGCACCCACTCGCGGATCTGATCTTGCACAGACCGCATCCAGTCTGAAACGGCGATCACGGGTCCAGGCGCATGAGCTAGACGCTGTGTGACGTAGGCAGTCTGTCGCTCACCCAAGGGATTGAGCAGGTTGTGGCGATCGACGTTAAGGCCGTTTCTGCGCAACTCGTTCCAAGAAGTCACCGACCACACGTCTGCGTTGACGCCCCAATCTTCGTGGAGTAGTTCCTGGGCTCGCAGAGCCCAGTTGACGCCAACTCCCGAAGCGAGCAGTTGTGCGCGAGGTGCGGAGTTCTCTTGGGCAGGTGAGATGAGATGCATTCCGCGCAGGATGCCCTCGACGTCGACGTCCGCCGGTTCAGCAGGTTGTACGTATGGCTCGTTATAGAGCGTGAGGTAGTAAAAGATATCTTCGGAATTCTCTCCGTACATGCGGCGAAGGCCGTCCTTGACGATGTGGGCAACCTCGTAGGAGAACGCTGGGTCGTAGGCGACGACTGCAGGGTTCGTGGAGGCAAGCAACATCGAATGGCCGTCTTGATGTTGCAGGCCCTCGCCATTGAGTGTGGTCCGGCCAGCAGTGGCACCTAATACGAAACCTCGACACATCTGATCCATCGCGGCCCAAAATGCGTCACCGGTGCGCTGGAATCCGAACATCGAGTAGAAGATGTAAATCGGAATCATGGGCTCACCGTGAGTGGAGTACGAAGAGCCCGCCGCGATGAAGGAACCTACGGATCCGGCCTCGTTGATGCCTTCATGCAGGATTTGGCCTGTGGTGGATTCCTTGTAACTGAGAATGTGTTCACGATCGACTGAGGTGTAGCGCTGTCCGAACGGGGAGTAAATCTGTGCCGTGGGGAAGAGCGAATCCATGCCGAAAGTGCGCGCTTCGTCAGGGATGATCGGCACAAAGCGTTCTCCGATCTGCGGATCCTTCATGAGGTCCTTGAGCAGTCGTACGAACGCCATTGTCGTGGCGACCTGCTGTTTGCCGGAGCCGCGTCGTACGCTCTCGAAAGCCGAATCATCTGGAATGGGAAGCGCCTTGCTGCGAACCCTGCGCTCAGGGACACCGCCGCCGAGTTTGCGGCGTCGATCGAGCAAATAGCGGTATTCCTCACTGTCGACACCGGGATGGAAATAGGGCGGAAGCTTTGCGTCAATCGCATCATCGGCAACCGGGATCCGCAGGCGATCGCGGAACTCCTTCAAGTCCTCGAGGCTGAGTTTCTTCATCTGGTGCGTAGCGTTGCGGCCCTCGAAGTGCGAGCCCAAGGTCCAGCCCTTGATGGTCTTGGCGAGGATCACCGTCGGTTGACCCTGTGTCTCAGCCGCTGCGCGATATGCCGCGTAGACCTTGCGGTAGTCGTGCCCGCCGCGCTGGAGTGCCCAGATCTCGTCATCGGAGAAACTCGACACGAGTGCTGCGGTGCGCGGGTCGCGGTCAAAGAAATTCTTACGGACGTAGGCACCGTCTTCGGCTTTGTATGTTTGGAAGTCGCCGTCCGGTGTGGTGTTCATGATGTTGACGAGCGCACCCTCGCGATCTTGCGCGAGTAGGGGATCCCAATTGCGACCCCACACCACCTTCAGGACGTTCCAGCCGGCTCCGCGAAAAACTGACTCAAGTTCTTGAATGATCTTTCCGCTGCCGCGAACGGGGCCATCGAGTCGCTGGAGGTTGCAGTTGACCACGAAGGTGAGGTTGTCGAGACGTTCTCGGGCCGCCAAGCTGATTGCGCCAAGGCTCTCCACCTCGTCCATCTCGCCGTCACCAAGAAATGCCCACACCCGCTGCTGGCTGGTGTCCTTGATGCCTCGATCGTGGAGATAACGATTGAAGCGGGCCTGGTAGATCGCATGCAGGGGCCCGAGTCCCATGGAGACCGTGGGGAACTGCCAGAACCACGGCATGAGTCGTGGATGTGGATACGAGGGAAGGGATTGAGGCTGCGTGAGCTCTTGACGGAATCCATCGAGTTGCCCCTCGCTCAGCCGTCCCTCAAGAAAAGCCCGAGCGTAGATGCCGGGGGAGGCGTGACCTTGGAAGAACACCTGATCGCCACCGCCCACGTGATCGGGGCCGCGGAAGAAGTGGTTAAAGCCCACCTCGTACAGCGTGGCTGCTGATGCGTACGTGGAAATGTGTCCACCCACTCCGACACCAGGACGTTGCGCGCGGTGGACCATGATCGCTGCGTTCCAGCGAATGTAGGCACGAATTCGTCGCTCGATGTCTTCATCGCCCGGGAACCACGGTTCGTGCTCGGGCGGAATCGTGTTGATGTAGTCAGTGCTGCGCAGACTGGGCACGCCCACATTGCGCTCATCTGCGCGACGCAGCAGCGAGAGCATGAGATATCGGGCGCGCTGGGCACCTGCGGAGTCGACAACCTGATCGAGGGCCCGAGTCCATTCCTGTGTCTCGTCTGGATCGACGTCGACGTACTGGCTGGGCAACCCCGCGGGAATCAGGGGCTCGTATTCACGAAATGCATCTTGACGTGCGGTCATGGTGGGACCCTCCATCGTGGGCAGGCTCGGGATCGCCGATCCTGCGGACTGGGTACATCTTGGCCTATGGGGGTGCCATTTCGGGATTCCGGTCATGAAAATTTCCCGTGGGGCTTGCGTTCAGAGCCTCAGTCCGGTGGACTTACCCCACGCATCGTCTAAGTGATGCCCGACCGAAGGAGAATCGTGACCGCGCCAGCGGAGGGGACGTCGTTCGCGGCGAAGATGGGCCTCGTACCAGGGAGCACCGTCTGGGAAGTGGGTTACGACGATGATGTTGCCGAGGAAGTAGGCGCAGCACTAGCGAGTGTCGAGGGACTCGAACTGGTTGCCGAGGACCACAACGATGTTGTTGATGTCGTAATTCTGTGGTGGCGCGACAGCGATGGTGACCTCGTGGATTCGTTGGTGGACGCACTCGCGCCACTGACAGATAGTGGCGTCATTTGGCTCTTTACGCCCAAGCCCGGCAGGCCCGGACACGTGGAGCCCGAAGACATCGCTGATGCCGCGCCAACAGCCGGTTTGCAACAGACGTCCACCGTCAGCGCCTCGCGAGACTGGCAGGGCACCCGGCTGGTTGCGCCAAAGGCCAAGCGCTAGGACTTGCGGGCGGTAGAAATGGTGGGCCTGGAGGGACTCGAACCCCCGGCATCTTCCTTGTAAGGGAAGCGCTCTAACCAACTGAGCTACAGGCCCGCGGCTGAATCATGCCATCTACGGCTAACCTTCAGCCATGCAGGCATCCCTCAATACGCCCACGGTGGCGGACGCACTGGGGGTGATCGCCGACGCCTATCCGGGGGAATTGGCTGAGGGGTGGGACGCCTACGGGCTCATGTGCGGTGATCCGGCTGCTCCGGCGCTGCGGATCCTGCTGGCAGTCGACCCCGTGCCTGCGGTTGTCGCGCAAGCCGCTGCAGGTTCGTACAACATGATCGTCACCCACCACCCGCTCTTTCTGAGTGGTGTGACCTCGGTGGCAGCTGACACCGTCGCGGGCCGAACTGTGCACGACCTCATTCGAGCGGGCATCGCGCTGGCTAACGCACACACGAATGCAGACAACGCATTCCCTGGTGTTTCCGACGCACTCGCCGCCGCGCTCGGTGTTCACGATTGTGTACCGCTATCCCCGCTCAGCGATCCGAAAACTGGACTCGGTCGCATTGGTTCTTTGGCCGAGCCGATGAGCTTGGGAGATTTCGCGAATCGTGTGGCTGCTGATCTGCCAGGGACCGCCCACGGCGTACGAGTCGCTGGTGACGCGTCACATCGGGTGGTTCGAGTGGCCGTCTGTGGGGGCTCAGGTGACTCGTTGTTGAGCGCCGCGACCGCTGCAGGGGCTGACGTCTACGTCACCTCTGATCTCAAGCACCACCGCATCCAGGACCACGTCCTCGCCGGAGGATGCGCCGTCATCGACGTGTCCCATTGGGCTTCTGAGTGGCCGTGGCTGGAGGACCTTGCGCGGGTTCTTCGCGCGGGGCTACCTGGCGCTACGGTGGACGTGTCGCGAATCGTGACCGATCCGTGGACCGCACATCTGAGGAGCATGCCCTGAACATCGATCCGTTCATTCAGATCCGATTGCTGGACCTGCAGAAGGTTGACAGCGAGTTAGACCGCAACGCCCATCGCGCGCGTACCCTTCCTGAGGCGGTCACCGCGGCTAGCCTCCATGCGGAGGTCATGGCGCTTGACGACGAGATCGCTGGTGCCGAAGCCGCCCTCTTCGATCTTCGACGTGAGCAGAACCGGGCCGATACTGATGTCGAGTTGGTGCGCCAACGGGTGTCGAAGGATCAACATTTGCTGGACTCCGGCAGCATCAATGATCCCAAGCAGTTGGAGAACCTCCAACATGAGCTCGGCTCCCTTGCCCGTCGACAGGCTGATCTCGAGGACGTGGAGATCGAGATCATGGAGCGCGTGGAAATTGCTGAACACGCGCTCGCCGCTCTCGTCACTCGCCGAGACGGCCTGGCAATTGACTCGGCGGCAGCCGACGAAGCGCGCGATGCAGCACTCGCGGCTCTGGGGGCCGAGAGAGTTGAACTCACGAATGAGCGGGCGATGATGGTGGGTGAAGTTCCCGCCGATCTACTCAAGCTTTATGAAAAGTTGCGCGCCGATCAAGGTGGCGTGGGTGCGGCCGCCCTGCATCGTGGACGTTGCGAGGGCTGCCATATGGAACTCACGGCGGTAGACATAAACCGCATACGTGAGGCCCCTTCCAATGAATTGTTGCGTTGCGAAGAGTGTCGCCGCATTTTGATCCGTACTGCTGAGTCAGGTCTGTAGTTCGTGCGTCGTCTCATCATTGAGGCCGATGGTGGCTCGCGCGGCAATCCGGGTCCGGCGGCGTACGGCGCTGTGGTTATCGACGCAACCTCAGGGGTTCTCCTCGCTGAATTGGCTGATTACGTGGGTGAAACCACAAACAACGTGGCCGAATACAGCGGTCTGGTCGCGGGACTACGTGAATGTGCACATATCGATCCGCAGGCGACCATCGAAGTGCGGATGGACTCGAAACTCGTGGTCGAGCAGATGAGCGGTCGTTGGCAGGTAAAGCACGCCAACATGAAAGATCTGGTCAAGCAGGCTCACGCGGCCTTTGATCAAACGCGCGTGACATACCAATGGATTCCGCGCGAGGCGAACGCAACTGCCGATCGGCTCGTCAACATGAGTCTTGATGCAGTTCGTGCCGGTGGCAGTGGGCTGATTCTGGTGCGCCCACAAAGCGACCCTGCACCCGCGCCCACTACGCCAAAGCTTGGCTGGGCGGGCAATCTTGGGGTGCCGACCTCCACGCTGATCTGCCGACATGGTGTTACTGAGTACACGGCCGAGAAGCGATTCAGTGGAAGTGGGGGAGTAGATCTTCCGCTGACCGACCTTGGGGAGGCTCAGGCGAAGGCGCTGGCCACCGAAATCATCGCCCGAGGTGGAGTCGACATTGTGGTGTCTTCCCCGTTGTTGCGGACCCGTCAGACAGCCGGGTTCGTGGCTGACGCAGTGGGTTGCCCGCTCGAGATTCATAGCGGCATCGCTGAAGCGTCATTTGGGGAGTGGGACGGTTCTACGTATGCCGAAATCAACGAACGTTGGCCGGATGAGTTACGGGCGTGGCTGTCGTCGGCAGATGTCGCTCCACCGGGGGGCGAGACATTCAATGAAGTGCGATCGCGTGTGGACGAGGCTCGACGAGACATCATCGCCAGACACCACGGGCTTCGCGTTGCCGTGATCAGTCACGTGACTCCCACGAAGATCTTGGTAGGCACGGCTCTCGAGGCACCATTGCAATCGGTATTCCGGATGGAACTCTCGCCCTGCTCCATCTCTACGATTTCCTGGTTTGCCGACGGGCACGCATCTTTGCTCGGGTTTGCGGAGGCGACACACACGCGCCATCTGGTCTAACTCACAACGATCAGGCGTGCTGCTGTTCAATCTCGAGTGTCCAGGGAGCATCGACTTTGCTCGGTTTGAGCAAGGTGACTTCGAATCCAGCTGCTTCGCACATTGCTGCCAAGGAGTCTGGTGTACGTGGAGTCTTCGTGCTGCGTAGAAGCTCCCTAGTCAAGAAACCCTTTGTCGCCTTATTGAAGTGGCTCACGGCGACTTTCCGGCCGGTGGATGAATCCACCACCTTTCCTATGACAGTGCGATCAGCAAGTGTGCTGGGGACTGGAGCCAACGAGGCATAGTCGCCAGAGCGCAAATCCAAGACGACTCTGCCCTCAGCCTGAGCCTCGAGTGCGAGGCCAAGTGGGAGCTTCCACAGCCGACCGAGTGATTCAATGCCCGTCACGCGTGAACTTCCCGAAAGGCGATACGCCGGAATCGAATCTTCTGGCCGCACAGCGCCGAACAAGGCCGAGGCAATAAGTACGCGCTCGTTTGCCCGTTGTCGAGCAGCACGCGGGAGTTCAGTCAGGCGCAGAGCGTCGAAGAGAACTCCGGTGTAGATCTCCACTGCGGGCGCACACGGCGCCTTCTTGAGCGCCGCGTTGCGATTCACTTCGCCGAGTTGACGTTCGCTGAGAGCCAAGTTGCGCTGTGCCATACGAGGTTCGCTGGCGCACATTCGAATCAGTGCGTCGAGCAGTGGACGACGGACTTTCGTCAATTCTGGGGCGAAGAGAGTGGTGAGATCGAGTCGGGGACCGACATCTGGCGACGATTTTGTCTCGCTGGGTGGGAGCAGGATGAGCACGGGGCTATCCTTGCAAGGCGGCGGACGAGTCGCTCGGGCGGTCGCGGCAGGTAACTGTCGAGGAAAGTCCGGACTCCACAGGGCAGGGTGGTGGCTAACGGCCACCTGGGGCAACCCACGGGAAAGTGCCACAGAAATGAAACCGCCGGCTCTCACGAGCCGGTAAGGGTGAAACGGTGGTGTAAGAGACCACCAGCACGCCGAGTGATCGGTGTGGCTAGGCAAACCCCACCCGGAGCAAGGTCAAAAGGCTGCGTGCAGCTGCGCGGATGATGAGCGGCCCGTTCATCCTGAGAAATCAGGCATCCGTGGGTAGACCGCAAGAGGTCATCGGCAACGGTGATCCCAGATGGATGATCGCCCCCTGCGGGGACAGAATCCGGCTTACAGGGTGACTCGTCCGCCGCCCTGAGCGTCACTCGCGTCAGTCGATGAGCGACAAGCGACGCAACTCTGACTCCAGTTGCGGGTTTGACGGCTCCACGAGATGTGATCCATCGGGAAGAACAATCACCGGGATTGACTGGCGGCCGCTGATCGCAATGGCCTCATCCTTGTCCGCGTCATTTGCGGCTACGTCCCGGTAATCAAAGTCAATTCCCAAGCGTTCGAGTTGCGCCTTGGAACGGCGGCAATCCCCGCACCATTCGGCACCATACAAAACGACGGAGCGGCGATCATTCATGTAGTCCTCCTAGGATCTTCTCGCAGGCGACACCAAGTGCAGCGAACTCGGCGGGGGAGAGAACGTCGACCAAGTGGGTCCGCACGCTCTCGACGTGATCGGGTGCCGCTGCGACAAGAGTCTGCCAGCCAGTTTCGGTCAACACCGCGAATTGGCCGCGTTTGTCATCGGTGCATTGCTCGCGAAGGACGAAGCCACGCTTTTCCATCCGATCAATCTGGTGTGACAGGCGACTGCGCGAAGCCAGCGTACGATCGGCCAGTTCACTCATGCGGACGCGATGATCCGCAGACTCAGAGAGACGAACGAGAATCTCGTAGTCAGCCATCGTGAGGCCATGTTGCGCGTGAATATCGCGGCTTAGGCGATCTAGAAGCAGTTGGGAGGAGGCGATCCAGGCCCGCCAGGCGCGCTGCTCGCTGTCGTTCAACCAACGAGGTGTCGTGTCCACGTCTTCAGTCTAGGCGGTAGTTGAAATTTGTATGAATTCTGGCGGCTAGGGGAGCGTCAGTATCTCCGCGCCCGTGGCCGTGACCAGGATGGTGTGTTCCCATTGCGCGGTCCTAAGCCGGTCCTTCGTCACGACAGTCCAGCCGTCCGACCAGATTTCGTAGTCATGGGTACCGAGGGTGAGCATCGGCTCAATAGTGAAGGTCATGCCTTCTTCGATGGTCACGTCCAAGTCCGGATCGTCG
>CAINMH010000190.1 GCA_903850745.1 uncultured bacterium | reverse complement strand
CGAAGCCGTTCACTCCCAAGGGGCCGGCCATGTGGTTCGGTGGCGAGAGCCTCACCGAGCCGGTGCTTCGCCGCCTCGTGCAGTACGGCAGCGGCTATCACCCGCTCGGCCGTCCGAAGCCCGAGGATGTCGCACTGCTTCGCGCGGGCCTCGAAGCCGCGGGTCGAACGATCGAGGAAATCGAGATGGTCGGAGGCACGAGAGTCGAATTCCCGGACGCGACCAGCACGGCCTCACTCGCGACCGCACTCGAGGGCATACCGGAGCAGATGGAGATGGGCTTCTCCACGTTCTGCATCAAGCCGTCGATCTTCATCGACGATCGCGCAGAGCACGCGAAGTTCTGCAGGGCGGTCGTTGACCGGGTCTCGAACATCTGCTGAACATCGAGTGTCAGCCCTCACGGCGGATCCCTGCAACCCGCGTAGGACACCTTCGGTGTGTGGTTGACTACTCATTGCAACGCCCGCTTGCTCTCCTTCCTCGCGAACTCAGATCAGATTGGCCCTAATGGATGAGCGCGCGCGAAACTGGGCGGAGCAGCGCACGTTCGACGGCCTCGCCCTGACGCTCGCTGAGGTCCTGGACTCGAAGTCGGGCACTCGCGTGAGCGTGGTCATTCCAGCGCATGACGAAGCAGGAACGATCGGTCCGATCGTCACGTGCATCCGCGAGGAACTCGTGAGCGGGTGTGGCCTCGTCGACGAACTCGTCGTGATCGATAGCGATTCGACTGACCGCACTGCAGCGATCGCCGACGGCGCTGGGGCTCTCGTGTTCTCGGCGGCTGACATACGTCCCGAGCTTGGCTGGCGGCCCGGCAAGGGCGAGGCGATGTGGAAGTCACTCCTCGTCACCACTGGTGAGCTGGTGGTGTTCATCGATGCGGACCTGACGAACTTCGATTCGCGGTACGTCACAGGGCTGGTGGCACCGCTGCTGCGCCACCACGACGTCAGCCTGGTCAAGGGCTTTTATGACCGAGATCTGGCGATCCTGACCGATGGCGCTTCCCAGGGAGGTCGCGTCACCGAACTCACCGCTCGGCCATTGATGAGTCTGTGGTGGCCGGAACTAGCCGGAGTCATCCAACCCCTGGCCGGCGAATGGGCGGCCCGACGCGATCTACTCGAAACCCTCGCATTCCCTTCCGGATACGGGGTGGAACTCGCAGTACTCATCGACTCATTCGAACGACTGGGCCTCAATGCGATAGCGCAGGTTGACCTTGGGTTGCGGGCCCATGTGCATCAGGATCTGGCGAGCCTCGGTGCCATGGCGGCCGAGGTTATCGCGGCTGCGGCCCGCCGACGATTCAGCGATGCGCCGCAGTCAGATGCCGAGATCTCGCACGTCAAGAGGTCGAGCGATGGCACGGCCGATTGGACGACGCGGTCGATCAACCTGGAGGAAAGGCCCGCTCTCACCTCGGTCCGCGCGATGGGATCGAGCACGTCAACCTCCACGGAGGCGCCGTGAGCCTGCGACTTGGGCGAGCAGTATTCGCCGACACTGATCTCCTCGTCATGGCGATCGTCAACCGAACCCCGGACTCCTTCTTCGACAAGGGCGCATCGTGGGCCGATGGCGCCGCGATGGATCGAGTGCATCAAGTGGTCGCCGAGGGCGCCGACATCATCGACATCGGCGGAGTCAAGGCGGGGCCAGGCGACTACGTCTCGCCCGAGGAGGAGGCTCGCCGCACCGTCCCGTTCATCGCAGCGGTGCGCGACGCCTACCCCGACATCGCCATCAGCGTCGATACTTGGCGGCACGAGGTGGGGCGAGCAGCGTGCTCCGTGGGAGCCGACATCCTCAATGACGCCTGGGGCGGCGTCGATCCCGAACTTGCAGTCGTGGCCGCAGAGTTCTCCGCCGCGATCGTCTGCACGCACACAGGCGGCGCCGAACCCCGGACTCGGCCGCATCGGGTTGCCTACGACGATGTCATGGCCGACATCCTGGCTCGAACGACTGCACTCGCCGACCGGGCCAGCGCAGTTGGAGTGCCACGAGAGGGCATCATCATTGATCCCGGCCATGACTTCGGCAAGAACACCTGGCAGTCACTCGAGGCCACCGGGCGCATCGGCGAAATGGTGGCAACAGGGTGGCCTGTGCTCATCTCAACATCGAATAAGGATTTCGTCGGCGAAACCCTCGATCGACCGGTTGACCAGCGATTGCTCGGGAGCCTGGCCTCGGTAGCAGTGACGGCGTACGCAGGCGCTCGAATCTTCCGGGTGCACGCAGTTGCAGAGACTCGCGAGGTCCTCGACATGGTGACGTCCATCCTCGGAACCCGCGAGCCAGCGCGCACCGTTCGAGGCCTTGCATGAGCATCGTCGGCGCCGCTCTTGTGCCTGCGGCACCCGTCCTGCTGCCCGCGCTCAGCGGCCGTGAACAGCCGGCCGCAGCAGTCCTCGCCGCCGCCCTGTGCGTCATTCGCCAGCTCATCGAGTTCGCCCCCACGGAGATCATCGTGCTGGCTGAAGCCGATCGCGACGGTGTATTCGACAACTCGGCACCGTGGGGCCTACACCGCCTTGGGGGCATGCAGGCGCGCAACGCGAGCGACGTTAGGGCAACACAAGGCGAGCCCCTTCCCGTCCCCCTCGCCATCGGTGCCGCATTGCTCGGCCTCGCTGGCTGGATGGGGCCGGCGGCCTTCCACGCACTGGACCGCTCCGTATCGGCTGAGGCCGCAATTGAGTACGGCCGCAAGCTCAGCAGCAGCACCCTTCCGGTCGGTCTCCTGCTCCTTGGCAATGGGAGCGCCTGCTGCACCGACAAGGCCCCTGGGTCATTCCATTCGGGCGCACAGGCATACAACGAAGCGCTCACCTCGATGATCCGCACCGGTGATCAGAGGGCAGTAGAACGACTCTCTGCCGAAGCATCAGCCGAGCAACTCAGCGATATTCGCCTTCCCCTCCAGGTGCTCGCGGGAGCAGAGTCCCCCGGTCGCCTAAGGGGTTCGATCGCCTACGACGAGCCATTCATGGGGGTTCACTACATCTGCGCCGCTTTCCTTCCGGTGGGAGCGCTAGGCCAATGAGCCCCGACCAGCGGCGAATCACGCTCGCTCTCTGCTTCATCGTCGGGCTGTCGCTTCTCGTCGTCGCTGGACTCACCTTCCTCGTGTCGCCCATGGCAGAGGACCTCGGGCTGGACGACGGTCAGGTCGATAATGTGCTCGACATCCCGAGTGTTGCCTCCCTCATGGCAATCTTCATCTCGGGGCAGATCGGCGATCGCCTCGGCCACCGACGCGCGCTGATCATCGCAAGCACCGGCTTCATCATCGGATCAGGCATACTGGCGAGCTCTACCAGCGCACTCGGCGTCGAGATCGGCCTCGGCCTCTGCAGCGCAACGGCCATCGCCCTGCAGATCGTGGCACTCGGGCTACTGCAGCAAACAGTGCCCGACGGCAAGGCTCACGTCTCCGCATTCACGACGTACGGAATGGTCTTCCCCCTCGCGTTCCTCGTGTTCCCGGTCGTCACAGCAACATTGCTCGAGGTGACGAATTGGCGGTGGGTTCCGGCGATCTGGGCCGTCGCTGGCGTGCTCATCGGCATCATCGCCACCTTCGCACTCGACCGAAGTGCGACGCGTCGACCCATCGGTGAATGGGTCACTCCAGTCCTCGCCGGGATCACGCTCACCGCGGCCGCCCGCTCCCTTTCCGAGTTGAGCCATGCGCGCCCTGAATCCCCGCAAGTGGTGCTCGGCTTCCTCATCAGTGCGCTCGCGGCCGTGAGTTGCGCCCTGGTCATGCATCGGTCGCCTCGCGCGAGCTTCACTCTTCGACCAATCAGCAGCGGCACCCTCCGACTGCTCCTGACCGGCGTGGCGTTGGTGTCACTCGTCGGCATGCTTACATACATCAGCATCGCCTTGGAGTATCTCTACGACCTCACCTCGCTCCAGGCTGCAATCGCCATCGTGCCAGCGCAGGCCGGTGCCGTCGTCGGGGCCAAGTTCGTGGCGCAGTGGGCCATGCATCGCTGGGGATCCCTTCGAGCAGGGCGGTACCTCATGCTCGCGCTCTCCTTCTCGATGCTTCCGCTTCTGCTCATGCAGCCGAGCACGCCTGCGTGGTACCTCGTGGCGATCGCGGCGGTCTTCAGCGGCTTGGGGATGGCAGCCCTCACGGTCCTGAACGCCGATGTCATGGGTCGAGCGCCTCATGACAGCACAGGAGCGGTTTCCGCCTTCCGTGCTGCGGCAAGCTCGATCGGCGGGGCGCTGGGCGTCGCCGTACTCGGCACGAGTGTCATCTCGGCCGTGAACGTCGACGGTGGGCAGGGCGCGGTCAGCAGTGCGCAGTTGGATCAGCTCGCTGCGGGTCTCCGCCTTGACGGCGTGATCGCTTGCCTCATCGCCTTGGCCGGCTGGGTCGTGCTCACGATCGTCGTTCGGCGCACGGCTGCGGCCGAACGTTCGCCCGTTAGCTGAAGACGACCGTGCGGCTGCCGGTCATGAGAATCCGGTCCTCCGAGAACAGGCGCACCGCTCGTGCCAGCACCACGCGCTCAACGTCGCGT
>CAINMH010000189.1 GCA_903850745.1 uncultured bacterium | reverse complement strand
TCAGCCGCCACCGATGACTTCAGACTGCCCGACGTCGGTGGAGAACGCCCAGTCGTGCACATCACCATCGACTCCGAGACTCTGACTGGTGGCAATAACTCTGCCGCATGGATCCAGTCACTCACGGGCATCATGGTCACCCCGATTACCGCTACCGCAGCGCAACGGCTGTCCTGTGACGCTGTCAAAGAGATCTGCGTGATTGATCCTCGCGGTCACCTCGACGCCATTAGCGCCCGTCAGCGCGTCATCCCTGCCGGACTACGCCGAGCAATCACCACCCGCGATGGTGGGCGATGTCGATTCCCGGGATGCCAAGCGAGCATTCGCGAGGTGCACCACATCCGATTCTGGCGCGATGGCGGTCCCACAAGCAGCCACAACCTGGTCGGTCTGTGCTCACATCACCACCATTTGGCACACGAAGGCGGGTGGGCACTTCGCGGCGATCCGAATGAGACGTTGACTTTCACCAATCCACGCGGTCGCAAATGGAGCAGCGACCCGCCAATTTAGCGGCGCTTCTCCTTCAACCGCATGTTGAGCCTGATTGGGCTGCCCACGAAACCAAACTCCTCACGGAGTCGACGCTCGAGGAACCGGCGATAGCCTGCCTCAAGGAATCCGTTGGTGAACAGCACGAACGTCGGCGGCCCCACGGACACCTGAGTGCAGAAGAGAATACGAGGCTGCTTGCCGCCCCTGATCGGGTGCGGATTTCCCGCGGCTACCTCATTGATGAACGAATTCAATCGCGAGGTGGGAATACGTGTCTCCCAGCCATTAAGTGCTGTGTCGAGGGCGGACACCATCTTGTCGACATGGCGTCCAGTCTTGGCCGAGACGTTGACTCGAGGTGCCCACGGCACCTGCACTAGGTCTCGTTCGATCTCTCGCTCGAGGTAGCGCTGCCGCTCCTCGTCCATGAGATCCCACTTGTTGTACGCGAGCACCAACGCTCGCCCAGACTCCTCGACCATCGAGATGATGCGGGTGTCCTGTTCGCTTAGTGGCTCCGACGCGTCGATGAGTACAACCGCGACCTCAGCACGATCTAGTGCTGCTTGAGTACGCAGTGACGCGAAGTATTCATGCCCACTGGCTTCCTTTACCCGGCGACGAATACCTGCGGTATCGATAAACCACCACTCACGCTCGCCGAGCACGATGAGTTCGTCAACGGGATCAACCGTGGTGCCAGCAACCGAATCGACCACCACACGTTGGCTGCGTGCCAGCCGGTTGAGCAAGGACGACTTACCGACATTGGGCTTGCCTAGGAGTGCGACCCGGCGAGGTCCACCTTCGCGTGAGCGTCCTTCGCCATGCTCCGGAAGCGCATTGACAATTGCATCAAGCAAATCACCACTGCCTCGACCGTGAATGGACGACACCATGTACGGCTCACCAAGACCCAACGACCACAGTGCGGCAGCATCGGCCTCGCCCCGTGCGTCGTCGACCTTGTTAGCGACCAAGACAACTGGACGACCCGACTTGCGCAGCAAACGGACAATCGCCTCGTCTGCATCAAGTGCCCCCACGGTGGAGTCAACGACGAACACCACCACGTCTGCTTCGGCCATCGCACGCTCTGCTTGGGCCGCGACCTGTCCAGACATCCCGCGCGCGTCCTTCATCCAGCCGCCGGTATCCACCAGGCAAAAGCGTCGGCCGTTCCAGTGCGCGTCATAGGACACCCGGTCACGGGTGACACCCGGCAGATCTTGTACGACCGCCTCACGACGACCGATGATGCGGTTGACCAGCGTGGACTTGCCCACGTTGGGTCGACCGATGATCGCCACGACCGGCAGAGTCGACGAATCGACACTCAGTTCCTCGATCTGGGCCTCTAGATCGCCAAACTCCTCAAGTGCTGCCGCGTAGGCCTCATCAATATCTACCCACTCTTCGTCAGCCATGGGGTCCATTCTCCCGCATGATTGAGCCCGCGCTGACCACTAAATCGGCCACCAGAGCTACCACCTCAGGGAGGGTCAGGTGTGTCGCATCGATATGGACCGCGTCTGCCAACCTCGTGAGGGGCGACAACGCTCGACCAGAGTCCAGAGCATCTCGCTGCTCGAGCCCGGCGACGGTGCTGCCTACGTCTACGACTGCTCCCCCAGCCCGCTCTTGATCCTCCAGAGCCCGACGTTGAGCACGAATCTCGGTGTCCGCTGTCAAGAACACTTTTACCGGTGCATTCGGAAACACGACGGAGGCAATATCGCGACCTTCCACCACCGAGCCACGCCCCTGAGCGGCCGCACGCGCGACGATGTCGCGCTGCATCTGAACCATCCGGGCGCGCACCTGTGGGACTGCACTCACGTGGCTTACCGCACCGGTCACATCTGCTTCGCGGATTGCGCGCGACACATCGACACCATCAACCCGCACGCCTAGCGCCGCGGGATCTGTAGCGAGGTCGATCCTCGGCTCCTCACAACGTGCAGCCACGGTCTCGGCATCCGTGGGGTCAATACCCTCAGCGAGCACCCACCAGGCCATGGCGCGGTACGTCGCACCAGTGTCGACATATGCAAAATCAAATTGCGCAGCAATGGCCTTGGACACACTGGACTTACCCGAACCCGCCGGACCATCGATGGCCACGACGATCTCAGTAGCGGACATCAAATCCACGCTCACGCAAAGCCGCAGCAAGTGCATCTCCGAGACCAACCCGCACGGAGACTTCCACGAGTCCGCTGGGACGGCCAAGCACGTGGTCGATGCGTACGTCCTCGAGGTTGAATCCGGCACCACCAGCTGCGACAAATACTTCGCTCAAGGCGCCCGGCTCATCAGCAATCAGCACCGGCACGATGTCGTATTCAGTCGACTCGCCACCATGCTTGCCGGGGATCGCGGCGCGGCCTTCATTGCCGCGCTCCAGCATGTCGCGCAATGTGCCAGGATCTGCAGCGGCAAGAGCATCGCGCACCTGCTCCAGATCAATGATCAAACCTTCGAGCGCTTGGCGTACGGGACCTGGATTGGCAGACAGGATTTCCGTCCATAGTGCGGGGTCGGAAGCTGCGATGCGCGTCATATCGCGCAAGCCTTGACCCGACACCTGAACATGATCAGCACTCGCGGCGCCCACTCTGCCTGCGAGTACCGACGACAACACCTGTGGCACGTGCGAGGTCAAGGCAACCGCACGGTCATGGTCATCTGCGGACATCTGTACGGGAGTCGCACCACATGTCAAGGCAATATTCATAACCGCTGCAATGCGCTCCGCGCTCGCTGAGTCACTTGGCGCAACCACCCACACGCGATCGTTGAAGAGTTCGCGACGCGCGCCATCAGGACCAGTGACCTCACGTCCTGCCATGGGATGTCCACCCACCCAGCGCGACATGTCCGCGCCGGTGGCCGACAACGCACGCATCGGGCCACCCTTGACCGAGCACACATCGGTGACAGTGGCGTTAGGCCAATCACGTAGGGCCGCCGCAGCCACTTCAGCGACATCCCGAGGCGGCACAGCGACAATGACCACATCGGGATCAGTTGAGGGCAGGGCTGCTCGCCCGCCACCAAGCTTCTCCGCCCTTGCCGCAACAGCAGGGTCTCGGTCGATCAGGTAGACATCAGCGCCTGCGCGAGACATAGCCATGCCGATGCTCGTGCCGATCAGGCCAGAGCCAATGATGAGGATGGACGGTGCCACCCGACTCACCGCTGCAGGTCTTGGCGGAGAACTTCCGCGCCACGAAGGTAGACATGAGTGACGTCAGCTCGCGCGCGACTCGTCTCGACATGCATCAGAATTCGGACCGTCCGAGGTAGAGCACCATCAACATTGATCTCTGTGGCACAGATCAACGGAACGTCCGCGAGACCAGCCTCACGCGCAGCAGCAGCCGGGAACATGCACGTGAGATCGGGTGTAGCGGTGAATAGGACACTAATGAGGTCGGCTTCGGTCAGCGCATTGCGCTCAAGCATGGTGAGTAGGAGTTCGACGACAGCGGCAGACATCTCATCGCGCTCATCGTGTGCGAGGCACGTCGCCCCACGGACACCTCTGACAGCCATACTCGCCTCCTTAAGCAGGTAAATCTAGTGGATCGTCTACAGCCCGACCGACGAGTACAGGGATCCGAGTTCGGGGCCATGCAGCGTGCGCACGGTCCCTGGCCGCATCTGGCCCAGCATGATGGGCCCAATACGCACCCGCACCAGCGACTCAACTGGATGTCCGGCCTCCGCGAAGAGGCGGCGCACGATGTGCTTGCGACCCTCGTGCAAAGTCACCTCGATCATTGCTCGCCCCGGAGTCGAGGAGACCAACTTAAACTCGTCCACGCGCGCCATGCCATCCTCAAGTTCAAGGCCGGCTTTCATGCGTCGGCCGAGATCACGCGGCACTATGCCGAGGAGTGTTGCGACATAGGTCTTCGGCACACCATGAGAAGGATGAGCAAGGTGCTGGGCAAGATCGCCATCATTAGTGAGCAGGATTAAGCCCTCAGTGTCGATATCCAACCGACCCACATGGAAGAGTCGCTCGGGTCGATCAAAGACGAGGTCACCCACGCATGGCCGGCCGCGCTCGTCACTCATAGTCGACACCATGCCAATGGGCTTATTGACCGCGAGCACCAACGTCTCTTCGGCGGTAGGCACTCGGGTGCCATCGACGTGGATCGCGTCTCGATTGGGGTCGACCCGCATGCCCTGCTCGCGAACTGCCTTGCCGTTGACGCTTACCCGACCCTCTTCGATGAGTTGCTCACAAGCACGACGACTGCCTACACCTGCTTGAGCGAGCACCTTTTGCAAGCGGATTCCTGTCTCCGCCTCACTCGTCACGATTGAACCGGCTCACCGGGACTGTCAACGCGTGCAGACTCGACCATCTCTTCTAGTTCCGAAAAATCAGGTAGATGCACAGCAAGATCTGGCAACTCCTCTAGCGAAGCAATGCCAAGGCGCTCAAGGAAGTACGACGTGGTTCGGTACAAGTGAGCACCCGATTCGTGTTCTGATCCTGCTTCGAGCACGAGACCGCGAGCAACGAGTGTCTTGAGGACACCATCAACGTTGACGCCTCGTACGGCGCTGATGCGCGCGCGAGTCACGGGCTGACGGTAGGCGACAACCGCGAGGGTCTCAAGAGCTGCTTGTGTGAGACGGGCCTGCTGACCATCGAGCACCCAGCGTTCGATCACCCCGGAGCACGAGTCACGCGTGTAGAAGCGCCAGCCGCCCGCGACTTCGCGTAAATCAAAGCCGCGACCCTGTTCGGTGTATTCAGACGCTAACCCGCGTACGCACTCCTCGACCTCAACCACAGGTCGGCGCACAATCTGGGCGAGTGTGATGATCGGCATCGGCTCATCCGCCACAAGGAGCAGTGCCTCCAGCGCGGAAGTGAGATCGGGTGCGCCAAGCTCCTCGGGAATCAACTCAACCTCTACGGTCTCCTCAGAACTCATGCCTGCTCCTCCTGCTCAGTTTCTGATACTGCTTCATCAAACTCGTCATCTACCTCGACCTCACCTGCGTCTGACCCCGTCCAACGCACAGTGAGCTCTCCCAAGGCACGGGCCTGCTCAAAGGACACAACTCCCTCTCGGAAGAGCTCAAGCAGGGCGAGGAATCTAGCAACTACAACAAGGGTTGTGTCTGCGTCAGTAATCATTGCGCGGAAGGTCATCACACGTTGACGACGCAGTCGCTCCACCAGAATCGCGGCCTGCTCTCGCACGCTCACTCTGGGAGCATGCAAGTGAGTAAGACCGACCTGAGGCAATTCTTTGGGCGCCATAACGCGTTGGGCAAGCAACGCGAACTCTGTGGGCCCCAGACCGAGCAGCACCTCGGGGAGAAGCGCTGCCTGATCTGCATCTAGTCCCACGGTGCGAGGCACACGCTTGGCAGCCGCGCTGAACTGCGAAGCGAAGATACTGGCCACCTGCTTATAGGCGCGGTACTGCAACAGTCGCGCAAAGAGCAGGTCGCGCGCCTCGAGGAGAGCGATGTCTTCTTCGTCCTCGACCTCACCGCTGGGAAGAAGTCGCGCAGCCTTGAGATCTAGCAATGTCGCTGCGACAACGAGAAATTCTGTTGCCTCATTAAGATCCCAAGTGGAACCCTGGCCACGTATGTGGGCGATGAAGTCATCAGTAACTTCGTGCAAGGCGAGACTGGTAACTTCGAGACGATGTTTCGCAATGAGGCTTAGGAGTAAGTCGAAAGGACCATCGAACTCGTCTAGGTGCACTTCAAAGCGAGGGCTCACGCCAGCAACTGGCTCGGCCTCGGTCTCGACGGCCTCCACAACATCAGACATATCAGCGGGCCAAGACCTCGCGGGCCAACTGCCGGTAGGCATCGGCGCCCGTGCTGCCGGACGCGAAGACGGTGATGGGCTCCCCCGCCACGCTCGCGTCTGGGAACTTAATGGTGCGACCGATGACCGTATGGAACACGTCATCACCGAACTTATCGACTACGCGCTGAAGCACTTCACGACTGTGCAGAGTGCGAGCGTCGTACATGGTCGGCAGAATGCCAATGACCTGCAAGCGTGGATTGATCCGCTGTTGCACCTTCTGCACGGTGTCCATCAGGAGCGCAACGCCTCGCATAGCAAAGAACTCACACTCCAGCGGAATGATCACGCCATGCGACGCAGCCAGTGAGTTGACGGTCAACAGGCCCAACGAAGGCTGGCAGTCGATCAGCACGTAGTCGTAGTCGTCAATGATCGGAGCGAGTGTGCGCGCAAGTGCCATCTCGCGGGCCACCTCATTGACCAACTGCACTTCGGCTGCTGCTAGATCAATATTGCTCGGCACCAAGTCAAGACCGGGCACTCCGGTCGGCGTGATGACATCACGAATCAAGACGTTGGGGTCTACGAGCAAGTTGTAAATCGACAAATCAAGCTCGTGAGCGGGTACGCCGAGAGCGACGCTCAGGGCGCCTTGCGGATCGAAGTCAACGAGAAGCACGCGGCGGCCGTATTCAGCCAACGCCGCACCGAGGCTCACCGTGGAGGTCGTCTTGCCGACCCCGCCCTTTTGGTTGACCATCGACACCACCTGCGCCGGTCCGTGCTTCTTCAGCACTCCGGGCATGGGGAAAGTTGGCATGGGGCGACCCGTGGGTCCTATCCCCTTGGCTGATGAGCCGACGACGATCTCGTCCTTAGCCACCGCCACCTCCCTGTCCGCTAACTGCCAGCCCGGACATCCTCCCAGACGCCGGCAACCCCTCAGACCATTGACCGGGGATGCGATGCAGCGTAGACCTCTCGCAGAGAATCCACCGTGATCCTTGTATAGATCTGGGTCGTAGTCACCGAGGCGTGCCCAAGGAGCTCCTGGACCACCCGAATGTCCGCCCCGCCCTCTAGCAGGTGGGTGGCGAAGGAGTGCCGCAGAGTATGGGGTGAGGCTTCGAGGCCCGCGGAGGACGCAGCCTCTTGGAGCACGGCCCAAGCGCTCTGGCGGCTCAATGGGGCCCCTCGGGCGTTGAGGAGCAGTCGTGGCGTGCCCTTGCCACGCAGCGAAAGCGCTGGACGGGCCCGCACCAGATATGCCTCCACAGCGCTTGCCACGTATCCACCGAGGGGCACAAGACGCTCCTTGCCGCCCTTCCCCTTCAGCAGGACCACCCGTTCGCCCACATCGAGGTCATCCACGTCTAGGCCGACTGCCTCCGAGACTCGGGCACCAGTTCCGTACAAGATCTCCAGGAGAGCCCGATTGCGCAGTCCCTCGGGGGTGTCCTCTGGGCCACCCGACTGCAAGAGGCGCTCCACGTCGGAATAGGGAAGGGCCTTCGGCAGCCGGTCGGGGGCCTTCGGCGGCGCCACTGCTGCTGCGGGGTTGTCGGCGCACATTCCCTCCGCCACAGCAAACTTATGCAGGCCCCGTACCGAGATCAGGCCCCGAGACACCGAAGTGGCCGTTTGCGGTGCGTAGTGGTCATCGCCTACCCGCAATGCCGCGACATAGTCCGCCACGTGAGCGTCAGTTACCGCATCCAGATCGACGATTCTGCGCGCCGCCGACCACTCGAGGTAGCGCCGGAGGTCTCGCTCGTAAGCGAGACACGTGTTCTGCGACAGCCCCCGCTCAACGGCGACGTGGTTGAGGTAAGCGCGCGTTGCGCGCTCCAACGAGGTCAGGCCAGCACCTCTGCGGTGGGCGTGCACGGCAACCCAAAGGCATCTGCGACTGCCGCGTACGTTATGTGACCCGCATGCGTGTTTAGTCCTAGTGCAAGTGCCTGATCGCGACGCAATGCATCTCGCCAGCCAAGATCTGCCATTGCCAGCACGTAGGGCAACGTCACGTTGGTCAGAGCGTACGTTGACGTATAGGGCACTGCGCCGGGCATGTTTGCCACACAATAAAACAACGAATCGTGCACACGGTAGGTCGGATCCGAATGTGTAGTCGGCCGCGAGTCCGCGAAACACCCGCCCTGATCAATCGCGATGTCGACAAGCACACTTCCTGACTTCATCCGAGAGACCAGGTCATTGGATACGAGCTTGGGCGCCTTAGCTCCCGGCACAAGGACGGCACCGATCACGAGGTCAGCGTCAAGAACAGCATGCTCAATCTGGAAGGCATTGGACGCGATTGTCTGAACGTGACCTTGATAGATCGCATCCATTTGCCGCAACCTACCGATGTTGTTGTCCAGCAGCATTACTTCAGCCTGCATACCCAGCGCGATTGCCGTGGCATTCTGGCCCGCCACACCCGCACCGATCACGACAACCTTCGCCGCATGCACACCGGACACTCCACCCATCAAGACGCCGCGACCACCTGAAGCACGCTGCAAAGCGAAAGCACCCACTTGCGGCGCCATCCTTCCGGCGACTTCAGACATGGGAGCAAGAAGTGGAAGCGAATGGTCTGGCAGTTCCACTGTCTCGTAGGCGATGGCGGTGACTTCGCGCTCCAGTAACGCGTCGGTGCACTCACGCGAAGCAGCAAGGTGCAGATAAGTAAAGAGAACTTGACCAGCACGCATGCGCGGGTATTCAACCGGGATAGGTTCCTTGACCTTCAAGATCATGTCGCCGAATTCCCAGACCGCGTCAGGACCGTCAAGCATCGTGGCTCCCGCGGTGGTGAATTCTGCATCCGAAATCGAAGAACCGACTCCGGCTCCAGACTCAACGGCGACCTCATGGCCGTGCCGCACCAACTCGAAGACTCCCGCGGGTGTGATGGCTACGCGGAACTCGTTGTCCTTAATCTCTGCCGGGATTCCGATTCTCATGGCGCCTCCACCTCAGACACTACTGCGCGAAGGCGGTCGCCAGTCCCATGAACCGTCATAAGGCCGCAAGGTTGTCCAGTCCTGATTTCGCGCTGCGTGAGCAGCCAAGATCCCCGCCACCGTCGTCCCATTGTGAATATGGCCCGCCAACACCAGATCGCGCGCGGCATCGAGGTCGACCCACTGCTGCGGCAGGTCCATCTCCTCAGCCTCGCCGGTATGCCAACGCCCCTCGGGAAGCTGACTGATCCCGCGGGCGAGAAAGATGCGCAGACCTTCGCTCGAACCTCCCGGGGAATTGAAAATATCGAGAAGCACGTGCCACTCGTCGGCACGTAGACCTGTTTCCTCCGCCAATTCACGTCGGGCGGTGTCCGCAGGGTGCTCCCCAGCAACATCGAGCAATCCGGCAGGCAACTCCCACAATTTCGCACCCACCGGGTGTCGGTATTGGCAGATGAGGAGTATCCGATCCTGGTCGTCAACCGCGGCAATCGCGACGGCTCCCGGGTGTTCAATCACATCGCGCTGCACTTCGGCATCACCGAAATGCACAGTGTCAGTGCGCACAGACCAGATGTGGCCGACGTACTGAGTTTTGGATGCACTGACCGGTTGAGACGCGTGCACATCCTCAACAGGGTTCACGCCTCGGTGCTCTCCAACGCCTGCTGTACGCCGCGACGACCTAGAGCGGCACCAACAAGAGCAGCGAAAAGCGGATGCGCACGCGTCGGACGCGACCGGAACTCTGGATGCGCCTGAGTACCCACGTAGAAGGGATGTACCTCAGCGGGGAGCTCGACAAACTCCACGAGGCGACCGTCAGGTGACGTACCGGAAAAACGAAGGCCAGCCTCTTCGAGTTGCGCACGGTAGGCATTGTTCACTTCATAGCGATGCCGGTGGCGTTCGTCGATATACGGCTCCCCATAGGCCAGAGCGACTTGGGATCCCTCAGCAAGTTTTGCCGGGTAGAGACCCAGACGCATCGTGCCGCCCATGTCGCGATCACCAGCGACAACATCTCGCTGATCGGCCATAGTTGCAACGACTGGATGTTGCGTCGTCTCATCGAACTCCAGCGAATTGGCGCCTTCAAGCCCCGCCATGGATCGCGAGTATTCAATGACCATGCACTGCAGCCCGAGACAAAGGCCTAGCGTAGGGATGCCCTGTTCACGCGCGAACGTAAGAGCACCGAGTTTGCCTTCAATGCCACGCACTCCAAATCCACCCGGCACACAAATCGCATCAACACCACTCAACTGTGCAGATGCACCCTCGGGAGTAGCGCAGTCATCGCTGGAGACCCACTTGAGGTTGACGCGGCAATCGTTATGGAAACCACCAGCGCGCAGCGCCTCGGTCACAGACAGGTAGGCATCAGGTAGATCGACGTACTTGCCCACGAGCGCAACGGAGATCTCATGCGC
This sequence comes from uncultured bacterium, assembly GCA_903850745.1. Taxonomy (GTDB): domain Bacteria; phylum Actinomycetota; class Actinomycetes; order S36-B12; family S36-B12; genus CAINMH01. The sequence goes on along the minus strand of CAINMH010000189.1, from coordinate 2,018 downwards.
AGGTGAGTGCACACGACGCAGGAGGTCATCCCAACGCGCCCACTTCACATCTCGGAACGGCAGGCCGAGACGTCGAACTACATAGGCGTCTAGCCCCTCGGCGTGTAGCACTCGCGGAATGTCATAGATGCTCGGAGCGTCCACCGCAGCGACTACAGCTTCTTCGTCGACGTCACACATGAGCGAGATCTTGCGCTTGATCGATGCGGGCACTGGACGATCTGCACGCAAAACGATGGCATCGGGCTGGATACCAATGCTGCGAAGCGCAGCCACCGAGTGCTGCGTGGGCTTGGTCTTGAGCTCGCCCGCTGGACCGATGTATGGGAGCAAGGAAACATGGAGGAAAAAGACGTTTTCGCGGCCTACTTCATGACGCACCTGCCGCACTGCCTCGAGGAACGGCAGTGATTCGATGTCGCCCACGGTGCCGCCGACTTCGGTGATCACCAGGTCGATGTCAGGGCCGGCCATCCGGCGTACGCGGCTCTTGATTTCGTTGGTGATGTGTGGAATGACCTGCACAGTGTCGCCGAGGTACTCCCCACGACGTTCCTTGGCGATCACGGTCGAATACACCTGACCGGTGGTGACATTGGCTGAGCCATGTAGATCGGTGTCCAGGAAGCGCTCATAGTGACCGACGTCGAGGTCGGTTTCGGCACCATCGTCGGTGACGAATACTTCGCCATGCTGGAAGGGATTCATCGTGCCAGGATCGACATTGAGATAGGGGTCAAGTTTTTGCATCGTGACGCGAAGTCCACGCGCAGTAAGGAGGTTGCCCAAACTGGATGCTGTGAGCCCCTTGCCCAGGGAGGAGACCACTCCTCCGGTCACGAACAGGTGCTTAGTTGTTTGCCGCTCCACGGGGTCCAAACCTAACACTTCACGCGGGTCGTGTTGACCGCTGAGCCCGCTTGCGCGGGGTTTCGGGCGTGTCGCTCTCACGGGCGAGTTGCAGTAACTCCTCGGCATGGGTCGTAGCCGCTTCGGAGTCCTCGAGCCCGGCGAGCATCCGAGCAATCTCACGGCGACGGTCGTCACCTTCAACAACCCGCACGGTCGTGGACGTCACTTTCCCAGTCGCCGCTTTCTCCACAACAAGATGCCGATCGGCGAACGCGGCCACCTGCGGAAGATGTGTAACAACCAGGACCTGAGTAGTTCGCGCCAATCGGGCGAGACGACGTCCCACTTCTACAGCGGCTCTACCACCGACACCCGCGTCAACCTCATCGAACACCAAAGTGCCAGCCGGTTCGGACCCTGCGATCGCAACCTCGAGGGCGAGCATGATGCGCGAGAGTTCACCGCCTGAGGCTCCAGCACCCAAGGGTCGTGCCGGGGCTCCGGCATGCGCAATTAGCCACATGGACACCGCGTCACAGCCGCCGCGTCCATACCCAGCTCCACTGAGGTCACGCGGCAACGGACTCGGCGCGTCAGCCGTCCGCGGCTCCACGCGTACCTCAATCGACGCTCCAGCCATGGCGAGGCCAGCCAACTCTGCCGACACAAGTTGCTCAAGTCGTCGAGCTGCCTCCTGGCGGGCCGAAGTGAGGGACCGGGCAACTCCCAGCATCTTCTTCACCACATCAGCGGCATCTGACTCAAGTTGTGGCAGTCGGTCCTCGAGTGACGACCACCCGGTGACTCGCGATCGGGCAGATTCGGCCCACTCGAGAATTTCCTCGGTAGTCGCCCCATAGCGCTTCATAAGGCCACGAAGAACAGATCGACGCTCCTCCAGAGCGGCCAGCAACGCGGGATCGCCATCAAGCGCACTTTCGTAGTGACCAAGATCTGCCAGAATGTCGATCACCTCACGAGTGGCCTGTCGGAGTCGCTCGGCGATCGGTGCAGTAGTGACATCTAAATCGCGCACGCGCTCCAACGCCTTTGCTGCGGTGTCCAGCATCGCGAGAACATCATCGCCATCAACGGAGTCAGTGCCACCGAGACACTTTTGTGCTTCAGTGACAGCGTCGCGCAGTGAACTCATATTTGCGAGTCGC
>CAINMH010000188.1 GCA_903850745.1 uncultured bacterium | reverse complement strand
GGTCGCGGCGTCGTTCGTCATCGTGACCGGCGTCGCGCTGATCCGCGCCGCCGCGGCAACAGCGTCACCGGTCGCATCCTCAGGGCCAGTGGCAGCAGGACGGCCGGTCACGGTCACCGGGGAGGCACCGGCGCGCGCGACCCGGACGCGCCCGACCCGGAAGGCCGCAGCCGGCGGCAAGCCGAGCGCAGGCAGTGCCCGCGTCCACGGGACCGGAGGGAAGAAGGCCGCGTAGCAGGAATCGAACGCACGTCGCGTCCCCGTGGGGGCCCGGACGGCCAACAGGCCGCCTGGGCCCCCACGGCTCCTTTTTCGTGTTTCCGGGGCTGCCCTGGACCGGCATCGTCGCGGCCGGTTCCGCGGCGCCTGCGACTCCAGTGGGGTGGCGGGTGCCTGGGTTGCGACGTGAGATTCAGCGATGCTGCCGTGAGACGAACAGCCAATACGTGAGGGATTTCCTTGCTGTATCGGAGGCGTCAACCGATACAGGTCGTGAACCCCATCGCAAGAATCTGAAGACCAACACCCGGGACAGGCTGTTTTAGGTCAACGGCAGCGAGTGAGCCAAACCGTACCGGACAAGGCAGGTCCCAACTTCCCATTGGGGCACTACTGCCATCGACCACCGGCGAAGCAAGCCACAGACGTGGTCAACCCTGCACTGGCTCCACGAGGACGGCCTGAACATTGACCGCTTGACTTGCGGTGCTCAGTCCCGACGGGGACTCCTTCCAAAGTGAACCAGCCCCCGCGGGCACGTCGCCATCAATCGCCGCTCTTCCACCAGCTGTAATCTTCCCTGATATGTCCCGGGTGACGAAGTGGACACTAGACGACCCCGAGATAGTGGTCGTTCCCGTGTTACTGACCGTCCCGAGAATCGTGACCGTGGCCTTGGTGCCCGCCTGAGCCGCGCCGGGAGTGGTGGAATCAGGAGTCACGTCGAGGGTCGCAGCGTCTCTGCACGAGGGGAAGAGTTCTACGGATGTCGGGACTGCGCCGACCGGAAGCTCGGAGGGCGAGATGTCAAACCCTGTTGGTCGTCCCGTCCCGGGGGCGACATCCTGGACGGACTCGGTCCCGGAGTAGATCAGATTGCCGGCCGCGTCCTTCACGTTGACCAACACCGTGGCTTTTCTCAGCCCGACATACGTGTTGGTATTGCTGAGCACGAAGCCGACCGACGTGTAGACCGCCGAAGCGCTAGAGGAGGAGTCGACGCTGAAGCCCGAATCAGTCACAACGCATGTAGGTGCTACCGGTGAGCCCTTCGGGACCACAACGAACTTGCCCAATTGCACCCAAGTCCCACGACCGCCACATCGGGCTTGGCCGGAGTAGACCCCGGCCTTGAGGCCCTTGGTTGGCAACGTGACCGCGAAGTTCTTCACGGAAACTCTCGTGAATGCTCTTGAGCTTAGGCCCGTGAGTTTCACCTCGCATGGGGGAACCTGCCAAACGCCATTTAAACTGTGGTAGCGGTTGAACTGGACAGACGCCTTCATGCCCGAGCCTGACTGAACGGCAACCTTCGTCCATGACCCGGATACGAGCAGCATGCTCTCAGCTCCCGAGGCCGGGGCAATAGACAGTGCCGTCGTAGCGCCGATCCCTGCAAGCACAAATAGAAACCGATACATGTGTCCCCCAACTCAATTCAACGTTACTGCATCGATGGCGAAACCCACACGAGGACCATCACCGCCACGAGATGCCGGCGCATCATCAACATCCCCGCCAGGATCGCGACCTCCGCCAGGCCGCCGAACCCCCGGCCCGACCCGACACCCCGTGGAACATCCCGGAAGAACCGTCATCCGGAGCACGACCGCGCCCACAGACCGCGACCAATCCCAAAACGAAAATCAGACCGCAGAACGTCACCCATCGGTGGATTCAGGCTAAGCAATCTTTGGCAGTGGCAACGGCCCCAATAACCCAGGAAATGGGGCAAGCGACACCACCAGAAATCCTGACGGCATGATCACAACACTGACCCCAACACGGTGAACTCAAGTCCACCATCCAGGGGAGCGCCACCCAATTAGTGATGCAACGCTGACACAGGAGTAGATCAGTTCGCGTGAGTGGGGCGACTCATTTGGCAATCCGCCCCACCCCTGAGCGATTAGTACTGTTCGTCTTCCCAGCCCAACCTAGATACATCGGCATTATCGCCCAAAACTACTGCGAGCCCTTTCGTTCGGGCAGTTCCTTATG
>CAINMH010000187.1 GCA_903850745.1 uncultured bacterium | reverse complement strand
TGACGCAACACTTTCGATGCGGCGACCTCACCCACCGGAGGCACCGGTGGATGCCTGGGTCGTCGGTGCGGGAGCCGGAGCAGGTATGGGCTGAGGCGCGGGCTTGACGACCGGCTGCGGAGCTGGCTGAGTCGGAGTTGAACCGCCAGTAGTTGAACCACCGGTTGTTGACCCACCAGAAGTTGAACCGCTAGTGGTGCTCTGCGTCCAGGCTTGAACTGTCTGACCGCCAGCTGCCGCAGCTTCGGCGACCTTCTTCTGCAGCTTCTTTACCACCGCGCGCTGCGCATCGATCTGCGCCTGCGTAGCGGGATCAGTGGCGATCGGAGTTGTGGTGACCGGATTTGTGGTTGCCGTTGTCAACGCCACTGGGTCTGTTGTAGCTGGCTTCGCAGCAGGTGCACTTGTTGCTAGCGGGTTGTTCGCGGCGGCCCACGCCGTAGTGCCTGCGAATAGAGCAGCAGCAGTGGGAGCTAGGACAAGAGCGGCGCTCCAACGCGCCTTAGAACCTTTAGTCATCGTCGTTGTCCTCGTCGTTGTCCTCGTCGTCGTACTCTCCATCTGAAGACGGTGGCTTCTGCGCTCCGGAATGATCTTGGTCAGGGCGGGGCTTATCGTCACGGCCATCATCATCACGGCCCTCGTCATCACGGCCCTCGTCATCACGGCCCTCGTCATCACGGCCCTCGTCATCGCCGCCTTGATACTCACCGGGCTGACCTGGGTATCCACCCGATGCGCCAGTGCTTGAGTGCGGGGCCGGCGGCCGAGGTTGTGGCTTCACCACTACCGGGCCCTGCGAGGGATCGGTGGTCGGTGTCGCCTCTGGCGACTGCGTTTGCGAGTCGGGTTCCTGCGGATCAGATGTCTGCGAGTCCTGGGTTGGATCGGCCGTTGCACCCGAGGTCTGATTGCTCACGACTGTCTCGCCGTTGCCCTGCGACTCAGCAGACTGCGCGGCAAGTTGATCGCGAAGTTCTTGTTCGCGTTGCTTCAAAGCAGCAAGTGCCGCGCTGGCAGACGCATCTGCCACGGGCACCACATTGGTGTCATTCGCAGCCGGAGCCTCCGAGCGAGAGGCGGACGCACTTGTGTCAGCGACGACGGTAGAGCCGTGATTGGGAGTCGGGTTGAACCACGCCGGTGCGGCGATCGCAGCTGTCGCGCCTGCCACAGCGCCAGTGGCCGCGAGTGCAGCGACGGCGATTCGGGAAGTGCGCTTCATGTGGTTCTCCTAGCCTCGATGCGGCCTCATGCCGTTCGTACATAACCAATGAGACCCCATGCCGGGGAAGGGGAGTCCCCAGAGAAGGTTTAGAGAAGGTAAAGGCTAATTTGGGGCTGCCTCACGGGGCCGCCGCGGCCCCTTCGACCCACGTGCCCCAGGGGATATTCCAGGCGGCTCCCGCGGCAAAGGCGATCGGGGTATTGATGCTGGGCCCCGTGACCGTGACGACATCGCCGATAAGGGAGTTTTCGTACCACCACTTGCCCTCGTCGTAGGACACGTTTATGCAGCCATGTGATGTGGCGGCGATCCCGAGGTTGTGTTCGTTCCATGGTGCTGCGTGAAGAAAGATGCCGTCCCAACTAAGTCGCATCGCGTACGGCACTTGGATGTCGTAGTCGTACTGCGGATTGATCATTCGTTTGACCTGATACTTCTCCATGACGGTCGTGTAACCCGACCAGGTTTCGAGTCCTGGGCGACCCAAGGAGACTGGAACTTCGCGAAACTTCTTGCCAGCGAGAAACAACGTACCGACATTCGTTTCATACGAAATACGCAAGATCAGCGACCGACCAATGTGAAATTTACGGCCCGGGTCATAGTCGGTAAGTCCTGCTTGAATCCACCTAGTCGTGAAGGACACATCGGTGTGTGCGGGCCAGAAATTCACTGGACGAAACACCATGGTGCGGTCAGTCGGCCAGGACCATCCCGCTGGCCCGATCGGCTTGGACGCGGTGACAAAAGCATTGCGCTCCAGAGCCTTGCGCATCGCGGGCTCAACCACGTCGTCAAATGTCACGGAGATCGTGATGCCCACTCCGAAATTCCCAGTCCCCGACGGAGTCATCGCAGTGACGATGGCTTTGGACTTTGGTCTGAAGGTGCGCTCCCCCTTGACCTGCTTCGGCACCCAAAGTCTCGTGGGAACCTCCACCACAAAACCCGAGCCCGATGAGCCGACCGTCGACACCACCGCCACCGGTTGGGAAACTATCGACGCGGTTGCAGCGGCAAGACGATCATTGGCCACAATGCCGGTCGCGAAGCTCGCTACGCCAAGGGCAGCGACTCCTAGACCTAGTCCAATGGCCGTAAATGGATTCACAGGAGCATTATCCCGTCACAGGAGTCACTAAAGCGAGTTATGACTCGCGAGAGTGGGCAACCGGATCACTCGTGACCGATTTTCGAGGTGAAACCGGGGGTGCGTCGTTCGATAAAGGCATGCACGCCTTCTTCGAAGTCTGCTGAAGTCACCGCAGCCCGCACCAGATCATCGCTCAATGCGGTCGGATCATTCACTGCCCGCCTGATCGACTGCTTGAGCAGACGTACCGCCGTCGGGCTCGTCTGCGACAAATCCCCTGCTACGGACATGATTCCTGACTCCAGATCTGGCACCACGCGATCAATCAGCCCCATCTGTACGGCCTCCTCGGCCGCGATTGTGCGAGCGGTCATGAGCAGCGAACGAGCATGGCGTTCGCCGACCAGCGCAACGAGAGCAACGGTGGCGAATTGCGGATAGACGATCCCGAGTTTTGCTGGCGGGATTGCGAAGATCGATGCTGATGTCGCAATGCGGAAATCACACACAATCGCGAGCGCCGCGCCTGCGCCGATCGCTGGACCATCAATCGCCGCAAGCGTGGGATGTACGCACTCGGCCAATGCCTGGAGAGCGACACCCACCGCACGCTGATTGCTGATGCTCCACTCAACGTCAAAACCTACTTCTGTGAATTCCACAAGATCGGCGCCCGAAGAGAAAATCCCTGGCGTTGAGGACGTCAGTACGACCAACCGAAGGTCATCCATTGCATTGATGCGGGCTACTAGGTCGGGTAGACCAAGCCAGACATTCTGAGACACCGCGTTGCGACGATCTGGACGATTCATGCGCAGAATCAGTATCGAATCACGACGTTCAATCTCGAACATCTCGTCCATCGCATCCGACATGCCGACATCTTATGCCGACGGGACTTCGCTAACGACGCTCCCAAGCCCCAGGCTGGTTAAGCAAGGACTTCACGCCGTCGGGAATGTGATCACTTGCAAGATCTGCAAGCGTCACACTCTCTAGAACTCCACGCAGCGCTCCGCGCACGGCGACCCACACCTGCACGAGATTCTCAGAGCTACCGTGATATTCGATGTCCTCTGGGCGCTGGCCACGAACTGCAGCGAGTGGCCCATCAAGTGCGCGAATCACGTCAGCGACTGTAATGGCTTCGGGAGCGCGACCAAGGCGATACCCGCCTTCGGCACCACGATGACTCGCGACAATGCCCGACATGCGCAACTGGCGCAGGATCCCCTCGAGAAATTTCATCGGGATGTCTTGAGCCGTGGCGATCGCGTCACCCTTCAGCCAGGCCATGGGGTTAACGGCATAACTCTTGGTGAGTTCAAGGAGCGCCCGCATCCCATAATCGGCCTTTGCAGAGATGTTCACGGCAACATTGTGCCTGCATTCGCCCCTTCGCGTGACCCGCTCCGGAGGCTTTGGCGATAATGTCTCGATTATGAGTAGAAGTCGTGCGTTCGCGGGCACATCGTGGGCCACTGTCGTGATTCTGGCACTGATCGTGTGCTTGATCGCCGGCATTCAACTTGCGCTACCGCGCGCTGACACCGTCGGCCCGGTGTGGCTAATTCCGTTTATCGAACTCATCGGCATCCCAATTGTGCTGAGCCTGCGCGCTGTCGCGGGCCGCGAAACGCAGTTCGTGCGGATTGCGATGAACCTATTCCTCATCTTCCTGGTTGCGGCCAGTGTCACCAATGCCTTGCTGCTCCTCCTGTCTTTGCTTCAGGGTTCGTCTGCTTCGGGTGTCGCACTTCTCTTAGCCGGACTCGCTGTCTTGATCATCAATGTCATGAGTTTTGGTCTTGTGTATTGGTGGCTTGACGGCGGTGGTCCAGGCAAGAGGTTCGAAGGCACGGTCGAGCGCGCCGATTTCGTCTTCCCACAACAGGGGATGGAGAGTGAGGCGCAATGGAAGCCCGGTCTTCTTGACTACCTCTACACGGCCTACACGAATATCATCGCGTTCAGCCCGACAGACACTATGCCGTTGACTCACCGGGTAAAGATTCTCTTTGCGGTGCAGTCCAGTACCGCGCTGGTCACGATCGTTGTAACGCTGAGCCGCGCCATCAACCTGATTCCCAGCGGCTAATCGCCCGCCGCAAAACGGCACTAGACTCCCGGCAATGAATACCCCTCTGCCCCCGACCGCGCATCGCGTCGGCGAGACCCTGCGTCAGGGCGGCCGGACGTATTCCTTCGAATTCTTTCCGCCCAAGACAGACGAGGGCGAGCAGCAGCTCTGGCAAGCGCTGGCCGAACTAGAGCCCCTTAAACCGACGTTCGCTTCGGTGACGTATGGCGCTGGCGGGTCTACTCGCGATCGCACTGTTCGCATCACGGCCCAGATGGCAGCCCGAACCTCACTTGCCCCGGTCGCTCACCTCACCTGCGTAGGCAGCACCATCACCGAACTCGAAGAAATCTTGGCGGAGTATGCCGCCGCAGGGGTGAGCAGCGTGCTTGCGCTGCGCGGTGACCCGGCCGCTGGACCAGGCACTCCTTGGGTGTCCACGCCAGGCGGCATCGACCATGCCGATGCGCTGGTCGCGCTAATCCGCCAGACCGGCGACTTTGGCATTGGCGTCGCAGCTTTCCCTGATGGACATCCCGAGTCGAGCACCCGCGATCAGGACGCTCAGGTTTTGGCACGCAAACAAGATGCGGGCGCGGAGTTTGCGATCACGCAGTTTTTCTTCCGCGCATCCGACTACCTCGATCTTGTCGAGCGTGCCGCGGCGCACGGTTGCGATATGCCGATCATCCCGGGGTTGATGCCCGTCACCAATGTCGCGCAGATCCAAAGATTTGCCGCACTGTCGGGAGCTGCATTCCCCGCAGATCTTGCCGCCCGATTCGAGGCCATCGCTGACGACGCTGACGCGGTGCAACAACTGGGCGTTGACGTGGCTACCGACTTAGCAGCTGAGCTCCTCGCTCAAGGCGCACCGGGATTGCATTTCTACACGTTGAATCGTTCCAGTGCTACTCGCCAAGTTTACGAAGCGCTCACCTTTCGCAATATCTGAAAGTCACGTCGCGTTGAAGTACTTCGCTTCGGGGTGATGCACCACGATCGCACTGGTGGACTGCTCAGGGTGCAACTGGAATTCTTCGGAGAGACTCACGCCGATGCGATCAGGATCAAGCAAACCAACGAGTTGCGTCTGCTGCTCGAGATCTGGGCAAGCGGGATAACCGAATGAATAGCGCGAACCGCGATAAGCCTGCTTCGCGATGAGAGCGTCCATGTCACCAGAGTCTTCAACACCGAAACCCAGTTCGTCACGAGTGCGCGCATGCCAGAACTCCGCGAGCGCTTCGGTCAACTGCACTGAGAGCCCGTGGAGTTCGAGATAGTCACGGTAGGCGTCTGCCGCAAACAACACCGCAGCCGCATCGGCAACAACCTGCCCCATAGTGACAATCTGGAACGACACCACATCGAGTTCGCCGGACTCCTTGGTCCGGAAGAAGTCCGCGAGGCACAGACGCCGATCGCGACGCTGGCGCGGGAAGGACAAACGAACGCGCTCCTCGCCCTTCCGATCACCTTCATGCCAGACGATGACGAGGTCATTGCCGTCGGCGTAGCACGGGAAGTAGCCGTAGACGAGCGCCGGTTCGATCATTGCGTCGCGTTGGATTCGATCCAGCCAGTGCCGCAACCGCGGACGCGCCTCCATCTCGACGATCTCTTCGTACGACTGACCGCCCTTGATCGACTTCAGGCCCCACTGGCCCATGAAAAGCGCGCGTTCATCCAGGTAGGGGAGGTAGTCAGCCAACGAAATGCCACGAACGACACGAGCTCCCCAAAACGGCGGAGTCGGAACGCTGTTGTCACTAGCTACGTCGGAGCGGACCGTATCTGTGGTCTCCGGAACCTCTGTCGATTGCGTACGAGCTGGCACACGACGCTCGCGCAGCGCGGGCAGCTCCGCACCCGGCACACCACGCTTCACTGCGATCAGAGAATCCATGAGACGCAGGCCTTCAAAGGCATCGCGCGCATAGCGTACTTCGCCGTCGTAAATCTCCGCGAGATCCTGTTCGACGTAAGCACGTGTGAGGGCCGCACCACCCAGCACCACGGGGAATCGTGAGGCAAGGCCGCGCATGTTCATCTCTTCGAGGTTCTCCCGCATGATCACGGTGCTCTTGACGAGCAGGCCCGACATGCCGATGACATCGACATTGTGTTCTTCGGCTGCCTCGAGAATTGCGGAGATCGGCTGCTTGATGCCGAGGTTGTGAACCGTGTAGCCATTGTTGCTCAGGATGATGTCGACGAGATTCTTGCCGATGTCATGGACATCGCCCTTGACAGTGGCCAGCAGCATCGAGCCCTTGCCGGCTTCGTCAGTCTTCTCCATGTGCGGCTCAAGGTACGCAACTGCGGTCTTCATTACCTCGGCACTCTGGAGAACGAACGGCAACTGCATGGCGCCAGAAGCGAAAAGTTCGCCGACGGTTTTCATTCCGGCTAGAAGTGTGTCGTTGACAATCGCCAAAGCGGGCCGCTCGAGCAGCGCCTCGTCAAGATCGCCTTCGAGTCCCTGACGCTCGCCATCGATGATGCGACGCTGTAGTCGCTCCGCCAGCGGGAGTGCTGCGAGTTCCTGGGCACGCGTTTCTGCGCTCACCGAAGCATCGACCCCGTCGAAAAGATCCAAGAGTCGAGTCAGTGGGTCGTACGTCGCGTTGCCATCTGCGTCGTATTCGCGCCTGTCGTACACCAGATCCAGCGCGACCTTGAGCTGGTCCTCTGGGATGCGGTTCATCGGCAGGATCTTGCTCGCATGCACGATGGCCGAATCAAGGCCGGCTGCCATGCACTCATGCAGAAACACGGAATTGAGTACCTGACGAGCGGCTGGGTTAAGACCGAAAGACACGTTGGAAAGCCCCAGTGTCGTCTGCACCTCGGGGTAGAGACGCTTGAGTTCGCGGATCGCATCCATTGTCTCTATGCCGTCGCGACGTGTTTCTTCCTGCCCAGTTGCAATCGGGAAAGTCAGGCAGTCGACCATGATGTCTTCGACGCGCATGCCCCAGTTGTCGCGCAGATCCTTGATTAATCGATCCGCGACGCGCACCTTCCACTCTGCCGTGCGGGCCTGGCCCTCTTCGTCAATCGTCAGGGCTACGACTGCAGCACCGTGCTCCCGAATTAGCGGCATGATGCGGGCAAATCGAGAGTTTGGTCCGTCACCGTCCTCGTAGTTGACTGAGTTGACGATGGCGCGCCCACCAAGGGCCTCCAGACCCGCCTCGATGACAGCGGGCTCCGTGGAGTCCAGAACGATCGGCAACGTAGAGGACGTAGCGAACGCGCTCGCCAACTTGCGCATGTCGGCAACGCCATCGCGACCTACGTAGTCGACACACAGATCGAGCAGATGCGCACCGTCGCGGATCTGATCGCGCGCGATCTGTACGCAGTCATCCCAGTTCTCGGCGAGCATCGCATCGCGAAAGGCCCTTGACCCATTGGCATTCGTACGCTCACCAATGGCGAGATAGGTCGTGTCTTGTCGGAACGGCACAGACTGATAAAGGGATGAGACGCCAGGTTCGGGCTGCGGATCACGGTGTTTGGGTGTCAGCGTTGCCACACGCTGCACGATTGCGGCGAGATGCTCTGGGGTCGTGCCACAGCAGCCGCCGACTAGACCTACTCCATAGTCGTTAATGAACTGCACATGCGCGTCGGCCAACTCATCGGGCGAAAGGGGGTAGACCGCACCGGTCGCACCCAAGATCGGCATTCCCGCATTGGGCATGCACGTAATTGCTATGCGCGATTGACGCGACAGAGTGCGCAGATGTTCGCTCATCTCCTGCGGTCCAGTCGCGCAGTTGAGACCGATTCCGTCAATGCCGAGCGCCTCGAGGGCGTTGAGTGCGGCGCCGATCTCCGTGCCGAGCAGCATCGTGCCCGTGGTCTCGACCGTTACCTGCGCGAAGATCGGCATGTGCTTGCCGGTCTCTGCCATTGCGTGCTGGGCACCGACAATGGCGGCCTTGGTCTGCAGCAGATCCTGCGAGGTCTCAACAAGAACCGCGTCTGCGCCGCCATCGATGAGGCCGAGGACCTGTGTCTTGTAGGCATCGCGTAGGTCTGAATAGGGGGCGTGCCCGAGAGTGGGAAGGCGAGTGCCCGGGCCCACGGAGCCCAGCACCCAGCGGGGCTTATCGGTCGACCAGCGGTCGGCGCTGTCGCGGGCGATCTGAGCACCGGCACGGGCGAGCTCATAGATTCGCTCAGGGATGCCGTATTCGCCGAGATTGGCCAGGTTGGCTCCGAAGGTATTTGTCTCGACACAATCAACGCCCACCGCGAAGTAGGCGTCGTGCACCGAGGCCACCACATCAGGCCGCGTCACGTTGAGGATCTCGTTGCAGCCTTCGTAGCCCTCGAAATCTTCCAAGGAAAGATCGTGAGCCTGCAACATCGTGCCCATCGCGCCATCGGCCACGACGACGCGCTCTGACATGGCCTGCAAGAGCGGCGAATCGGCGGACTTCACGCACTGAGCATAGGTGACCCGGCCTATTGGGGCGATTGCGGTAATCCCGATGGACGCCTAGGTTCTGAGTGTGGCTGATGATGCTCTCGGAACCGACGATGCGGTGGGCCTGCTGCTTCGGCTGAAGTCGCGCGAGGTCTCTGCGGCAGAGTTGCGTGCTGCGGCGCGAGCCCGGCTTGTCGAAGTCAATCCGCGTCTCAACGCGGTCGTGTGCGAGGTGGCCGATGAAGGCGACTTCACCGGCCCATTTGCCGGAATCCCGACGGTTATCAAGGACAACGAGGACATCGCGGGATACGCCACATTGCAGGGATCGTGGGCGGTTTCCGATCGACCCGTCGAGGCCGATTCGACGTTCGTAACCCAGTTCCGCTCCCTCGGCTTCGCCCCGATCGCAAAGACCACCTTGCCGGAGTTCGGCCTGACTGCGAGCACCGAGACCTCACGTTTTGGTGCCACTCGCAATCCGTGGAACACCGACTACTCCGTCGGTGGCTCCAGCGGCGGATCAGCCGCACTCGTCGCGGCCGGCGTAGTGCCGATCGGGCACGCTAATGACGGAGGCGGTTCGATCCGCATTCCTGCAGCAGCATCCGGGCTAGTCGGCTTGAAGCCCACTCGCGGTCGCATTGTCGATAGTCCTGATCTCGACAAACTGCCCATCAAGCTACCTGTGCAAGGCGTGTTGACCCGTTCTGTACGGGACACCGCCTTGTATTTCGCGCAGGCGGAAAAGGCGTATGCCAATCCTGATCTGCCGCCCATCGGTCTCGTCGAGAGTCCGTCCTCGGAACGGCTGCGCATTGGCATGATCCGAGGCGGTATTCGTGGCCTAGCCGTCGACTCGGAGACGACGAGTGCATTGATGTCCACGGCACTGCTTCTTGGCCGAATGGGTCATCACGTTGACGAAACCGCAATGCCATTCGCCGATAAATTTGGCAACGACTTCCTGCGCTACTGGGCGATGCTTTCCTTCACTCTGCGCTACGGCGGCTCGCGAGTCTTTGGGCAGGGATTCGACGGCACCAAGACCGAGCAATTCACCAAGGGCCTTGCCCGCATGTTCACCTCTCAGGCTGAACGCATGCCTCTCTCCATCAGGCGCTTACGCAAAGCTGCGACCGACCCCGACCCCATGTTTGAAAACTTCGATCTCGTGCTGACACCCGTGACGGGCTACCCCGCGCCGGAGATTGGCTATCTCGGACCCGATGTCGATTTCCGCACTCACATCGTGCGTCTGCTTCAGTTCAGTTCGTTCACACCACCCCAGAACGTGACGGGATCGCCGGGCATCAGTCTTCCATTGGGACGCACTCGCGATGGTCGCCCGATCGGCGTACAACTCAGTGCGCCCCGTGGGCAAGAGGCTCGCCTACTGCACGTCGCGTACGAGTTAGAAGCAGCAGCACCTTGGCAGACCCACGCAACTATGGCGTAAGACTCAACGAGAAGATGAATGCATGAAGACTGATATCACTGTCGTGGGGATGACGTGCGATCACTGTGTAAACGCCGTGACCGCAGAACTCTCTGCGATCGCCGGAGTTAACTCAGTTGAGGTCGATCTTGACTCCGGACATGTCTCCATCGAGAGCGCTGACGAACTGTCCGCAGATGACATCGCAGCCGCCATCGATGAAGCGGGTTATTCGCTCGCTTCGTAAGCACGTGTTATCAGCGCTTGATGCCCATGCAGCCAGACGAAGGGGCCGCCCAGGGTAGGGCGCGATCTAACTCCAGTTGCGCCGACATGCCGGCCATCGCTTCGGGGCTCCACGGGACGACCCGTCGGGTTTCGAGGTCAACGTGCACAGTGAGAAGTTCCAAGGTGGCCGCAACTGTTCTATTGGTGTGATTCACCATGAAGTTCATCCAGTGCATGGACTTCGGACCCAGATCGAGCAGGCGCAGATGCGCCGAGACTCGGTCTCCTTCCATCACCTCCGCGAGATAGCGAACGTGATTCTCGAGGTCCATGACGCCCTTACGCTCGCGGGCCACGTATCCGTGGTCAATTCCATAACGGACGAGGTACGGTGCCCCGCAGTCATCAAAGACGCCGAGGAAGTGCCGGACGTTTAGATGCCCATTTCGGTCTATGTATTCGCCGGGAATGATCTGCTCGCCGCCCATGGGCAGGGCAGCAGCCTCTTCGTAGGTTGGCAGCACGAGGGCCCTCCTCAAGGTCGGCTTCTCGCAAATCCTCTCACCGAGGCCGGCTAGCGGCGAAAATGGTGCTTTCGGGCTGGAATAGACGCTAGTTCTGCCCTATGCTCCATCTATGACTGAGCAATCGTCCTTCAGCCGCAGAGCGTTCTTCACCACTGCGGCCGTGGCCATCGGCGCAACAGCAATTGGCATCGCAGGATCTTCGTCTGCCTCTGCTGCCTCCGTTTCCGACGGCGTCTCCTCACTCAAGGACGGCCGCGTGCGCGTCGATCCATCCAAGATCGCGGGCCTGCAGTTCGTCGGCGGTTCGGTCAATGTGGGGAAAGTTGACGGCAAAATTGTCGGTCTGATCCGGACCAAAGCCTCGAAGTATCGCGCGCTTTCGCTGCGCTGCACCCACGGCAACTCAATCGTCAGCTGGCAAGACAATGTCTGGGTCTGCCGCGAGCACGGTTGCACCTACAGCGCTTCGGGCAAGGTCCGTCAGGGACCAGCAAAGAAGAAGCTGAAGTCCGTCAAGATCAAGACTTCTGGCAAGTTCCTCGTCGTGGGCAAGAAGCCCACGACGATCGCCTAACCTGCAGCTTCTCGGCCACTTACGCCTGGCAAAAACCTGTCGCAAATGTGACGAGTGGTACGTGACGGACGCGAAGTAACGCGAGGGTCAGAACTTTCTTAAAAACTTTTCGACATCCCCTTGCGGTGCTTGCAATCGCCATATAGAAATAACTCATCGAGCTGGCAACGGCGAGATCGGGTGGAAAAGAAGGTCCTCAAACCGCAAGGGGAGAGCGCAGGGAAACCTGCGGGCCGCGGAGTGTCTGCGGTGGTCGGCTAGAAGATAGGCCCGCGGATCGAAGAACTGCACTGATGGCGCCCCGTCTGACGGGTGCGGC
The DNA here is from genome assembly GCA_903850745.1 of uncultured bacterium. Taxonomy (GTDB): domain Bacteria; phylum Actinomycetota; class Actinomycetes; order S36-B12; family S36-B12; genus CAINMH01. The sequence goes on along the minus strand of CAINMH010000187.1, from coordinate 13,549 downwards.
GGCCCGGAGGAGAGACACCCCGGAAGGGCAAGCCCGCAAGGGCAGTCGGTGTAGGAGAGATCCGATGCGAGACCCCTCGAACTCATACTTCGAGGGGTCTCGTCCTTTTATACAGACCTTCCGCGTCTCGGCCCGGACGCCACGCCCAGCGTGAATCGAGACTCTCTATTCTGAACGACGTGCCCGAGCTCACTCTGCGACGTCTCGATGACTACCAAAGTTGGCAGATCCTTTTCAGTGGCACCTGCATTCTGATCGATCCATGGCTAACCCCCGAACCGATCACTGGCTCGTTCGACCGCCAGCACACCGCGGGATTTACCACCCTTGCTGACATTCACGCCGATGGATGTGAGATCGCGGCTGTTTTGTTGTGTACGTCGGTCAACGATCACGCACGGCCAAAGACCCTGCAATTGCTGGCAAATACAAGCGTCTACGGTCCAGCAAAAGCAGCAGCGGTCGCGCGAAAGGCCGGTTGTGCCTCAACGCATGCGATCACACCCGGTGCGACTTTCACGTTCGCTTGTCGCGACGGCGGCGACCTACGTGTCACTGTGACGCGAACCGGACTGCCCCTGGGAATCATCGCTGTCGGCTACATCATTGAGGGCATAAATCCTGATGGCTCCAGCGCCGGACGGATTTGGATCGAACCGCATCAGCCCACACCTCGCGTGGCCAAGAGCATCGCGCCCATCGACATTGCCGTGCTGCCCTGCCAGTCGGTGACCGCAGTTGTCATGCCGGTCAATGCGGGCACAAAGGTCGTCGCTCGCGCAGCACGGCTCGCTCGGGCTCGCACCATCGTCGCCACAGCCACCGATCCGCGCCGCGATATGAGCAGGTGGCAGCGTCTCTTGTATCCGGTCCGTGGCGGGGCCGTCGACGTGCGTGCCGCCCTAGCCGGGGCGAGCACAGTGGTGGAAATGGCCCCAAGGGCCGAGCTACACGCCTGATTCATCAAGATCCCGAGTGTGAGCAAACCGACACGCTTGAGAACTTTTTTGCCCTATTTGACATACATACTCCTAAATCCTGTTAGTTTTTGCCGATCATGCACCTCATGTAACAACGTCTTGGAGGCACCGTGACCGCGCAGACGCCCACTTCAAACACCCTCGCCAAGGGAAGACTCGGGGTCCCCTCGATCTCGGCTCTAGTTGTCTCCGCGGTCGCACCGATCTCGGTGCTCGCGGCTGGCATCCCCGTCATTTTCGCGATTCAGGGTGCATCTACTCCGGCGATGTTCATCGTCTCCGGCATCATCTACGCGCTCTTCGCCGTCGGCTACGTCGCAATGAGCAGGCACATGGTCAACGCTGGAGGTTTCGTCGCATATGTCGATCGGGCCTTCGGCAAGCGTGCCGCCACTGCGATGTCCTACGTCACGGTCCTCTTCTACTTCGCGTCCATCGTCGCCTTCTATGCCATTTCCGGCGCAGTGGCTGCAGATGTTCTAGGCATCCCCGAGCAGTACAGACTCGTCACCTTCGGCTTCCTCGTCATAGTCGCTGCCTTGGGACTGCTGGGTGTGCAGCTCAATGCGCGTTTGCTGCTGATCCTTCTCGCAGTCGAAGCCGTAGCCATCATCGTGCTCGACATTGCTCTCGCAGTCCAAGGCGGTCCAGACGGATACAGCTTTGCCGGATTCAACCCGACGCTCGTCTTCGGTGGCGGCTTCGGAGTGGCGCTCCTTCTCGCAATGGTCTGCTACAGCGGACTCGAAGCAACCGTCGTCTTCTCCGAAGAAGCGCGCACTCCACGCAAAACCATCCCCCGTTCTGTCTATGTATCTCTAGTCATAGTCATCGTCGTCTACGCCGTGTCGTCGTGGTTGATGACAGTGCAGGTTGGCACTGAGGCTGCGCTTATCCCACCGGATCGCATCGGCAGCTTCTTCTTCGAAGTAGCAGGCACAGCACTCGGCGAGACGTTTGCGAAGCTTCTCGGATACCTCGTGATCCTGAGCTTCCTCGCACTCTTCATCGGCTTCCAGAACCTCATCACGCGCTACCTGTTCGCCCTCGGACGCGCAGGTGCACTGCCCAAGGGCCTAGGTCGGACGAATGGCCGGGGCAACCCCATCGTCGCCTCCATCACGGTGACGATCGTGATTGCCATCATCCTTGGTGCATTCACGTTCTCCGGCGCAGATCCCTTCACGGTCACCTACGCCTACCTCGTCGGTCTCGGCACCGTGGGTCTGCTCATCTCGCTGTGTGCGGTAAGTATTTCGGTACTGGTGTTCTTCCTACGCACCCGCGTCGAGACCAACCCGTGGACGACCATCATCGCGCCGGTCCTCGCAACCATCGGCATGCTGGCTGTCCTGATCATCGCGATCAGCAACTACGAGATCATCGGCTCTACACCTGAGTCTGCACGGATGATGCTCCTCGCCATTCCGATCGCTGCAGTTCTGGGTTGGATCGTGGCCGAGATTCGGCTTCGCTCCGGGCGTGAGTTGGACTACTCGGCCGAACTAGGCGGCTAGTCCCCGGGCTCGTTTGCACCTGCGTTCACCAGCATTAGGGAGTACCGTCTCGTCATGTCCGATTACATCGCACGAGTCTTCGACCCAGAGGCACCTCCGAGCCATCCGCTTGACTCACTTACACCAGGTGAGATTCGTACGGCCGCGACGGCCGTACGAGCACAAGCAAGCGACGGCAAGGACCTTCTGTTCTCACTAATGCTCCTAGAAGAACCGCCGCGCGGGGATGACCGCCTGCTTGAATCGCCCCCGCGGGAGCGACGCATTCGGGTAGTCACTTTGAATCAGAGCAGTCGGCACACTGAAGAGTGGACGGTGGTCGTCCCCAGTGGGCAGGTGGTCGGACACGAGGATCTCACTGCACAAGGGATCACCGCTCAACCGCCGATCATCGTTGATGAGTTCATGGACGTGGAACGCATCGTCAAGGAGTCACCTGATTGGCAAGCAGCCGTTCGACGCAGAGGTGTTGAGGACTTCGAGTTGATCCAGGTCGATCCGATGTCCGGAGGCAACTTCGGATTTGAGAACGAAAAGGGCCTTCGCATCATTCGCGCTGTCTCCTACCTTGCTCGCAATAAGGAAGACAACGCCTATGCGCATCCCATTGATGGGATGGTGACCTACGTCGACCTCACGAATATGCGAGTTCTCGCGGTGGTCGATGACGAAGTGTTCCCGATTCCACAAGAGGATTCAAACTTCCACGACGACAACGGCATCAGTCCACGTCTCGACTTGAAGCCCTTAGAGATCCACCAGCCCGAGGGCCCGAGCTTCAAGGTCGATGGCTGGGAAGTCTCGTGGCAGAAGTGGTCCTTCCGCGTATCCATGAACGCCCGTGAGGGAATGGTTCTGCATGACATTGTCTATGACGACGAAGGCACCAAGCGCTCGATTCTTTCTCGTGCAGCGTTCGCAGAGATGGTCGTTCCTTACGGCGATCCGCGACCCTCGCACTTCTGGCGCAGTGCATTCGATGTCGGTGAATACGGTCTAGGCGCACTCGCCAATTCGTTGACTCTCGGGTGCGACTGCCTCGGTTCCATCTACTACTTCGACACCTACATGTGTGACGGTCAGGGCGAGCCCTACACACTCGAGCGTTCGATCTGTCTTCACGAAGAGGACTTCGGAGTGCTCTGGCGTGGTGCCAACTGGCGATACGGCGGCAACTGGGTGCGCCGCACACGTCGTTTAGTTATTTCTTTCTGGGCAACGGTGGGTAATTACGACTACGGCTTCTTCTGGTACTTCTATCAAGACGGCACGATCGAGTGCGAAGTGAAGTTGACCGGCATCATTCAGACCGCTTATCTCGCACCGGGTGACTACTCTCCCTACCTCGGTCGCGTTGCACCCGAGCTTGCCGGACAGCACCATCAGCACATGTTCTGTGTGCGCCTTGATCCAGCCGTCGATGGACCGCTCAATTCGGTTGTGGAGGTCGATGCTGTCCCAGTGCCGATGGGCCCCGAAAACCCACACGGCAATGCAATCCGCAAGGTGACCACTGTCGTCGAACGCGAATCACAAGGACGCCGTGACACCAATCTTGGCAGTGCGCGTACGTGGCAGATCATCAACGAGGCCCAGTCCAATGACTTCGGGTCCCCTGTCGCGTTCAAGCTTTCTCCCGCACAGACAGCCATGATGATCGCTGACGCCGACTCAAGCGTTGCGCGTCGAGCCACCTTCGCCAAGACTGCGGTGTGGGTGACGCGCTACTCCCCCGATGAGCGCTTCCCGTCTGGGGACTATCCCAATCTCAGCAGCGGGGGTGACGGCCTAGTGAGTTGGATGAAGCAGGATCGCGAGCTCCATCAGCAACCCATCGTGGTGTGGCACTCCTTCGGCACCACTCACTTCGCGCGACCGGAGGACTGGCCGGTCATGCCAGTGGAGCGGATTGGCTTCATGCTCAAGCCATTCGGCTTCTTCCGTCGCAACCCTGCGCTCGACGTTCCGACGCCCGAATCGAAGGACTCGTGTCACTAGACGAACTTGATGATGCTCAGCTAGGCGCGTGGTTCGAGCAGATGTCAGCAGCTGCCGAACAAGACTTTCCTGCTACATCAGTTGCATTGGCTTACGGCGAGCATCCACTTCAGGTCATAGATCTGTGGGGAGATCAAAGTTCGCCGATTTGGGTGGTGTCGATTCACGGCGGCTACTTCGCTGCTGAATACGACCGGAGTGTTAACGAGCCCCTGTCTCGCAGACTCGCATCGTCGGGGATGTTGGTTGCCAATATCGACTATCGCCGTCAAGGCTCATGCTCGGATCCCGCTGAAACCACCGACGATGTTAGAGCCGCAACTGCACACGCCGTCTCCATGGCTCCCGCTGGTACCTGTGTGCTGGTCACGGGTCATAGCGCAGGTGGCTATCTGACCTACTTCGCCGCCGAGGTTGCCGGAGTGCACGCAGCCCTGGCGCTCGCTCCGGTCACGGACTTGCGCCGTACCGCTGAGGGCGGATGGGACGAGGGTGCGATTGGGCGTTGGCTAGGCGGCTCACCTAATGAAATCCCTGAAGTATGGGATCGCATGGAGCTCACGCCCACGCAATTGTCGGCTACTCACACTCGTGTGTTGCATGGAGTGGCGGATCGGGTCGTACCGATCTCTCTCACCAGGGAATACATCACCCAATACCGGGCTACGGACAGCAAGGAAGCGCTCGTAGAACTCCCAGAAGTTGGCCACTATGAGTTCTTGGACCCGTCCACCTCAGCGGCAACCGTCATCGTCGAGCAGCTCCAGCAGCTCGCCGCACTACCACCCACTACGCGCACGCAGCGATAGCCATGCGAGCCCAGACTTCTGGGGTCACATCGTCAGGTTGGTAGCCGCCTGCACCCCCGATCAGGATGGGCAGATCGGGAAATGCTTCGCGGATCATGCCCACCGCGTCGACCATGCCATCGATGGAATAGGTCAACGTTGACAGTGGGTCGGTGTCGTGACCATCTGCACCGAGGGCAAGCATGAGTAAGTCGGGTGCAAATCGCTGAGCTTCGCCAATAAAGCGTGCGACAGCAGCTGTGAGTTGAGAATCACCTGAGCCGTAGGGCAAAGCTTCATTGAACACCTCCCGCTCAGTGTCGTCTGCATGACCCGTACCAGGGAAGATCGTGCGGTCATGGACCGACATTGTTTGTACGCGCGGATCATCCCGAAGCAGCGCCTCGGTACCGTCGCCGTGATGGGCATCAATGTCGATAATGGATATACGACGCACGCCAGAGTCTCCATCGAGCAGGTATTTTGCCGTGATCGCCAGATCAGCAAATACACAAAAGCCGCTGGAGTGATCGCGTTGAGCATGGTGTTTGGCGCCAGGAAAGTGAACCGCGGTGCGGGTTTTGCCTTTGATCAACGCATTTGCAGCAAGGATCGTGCCACCAACCATGCGATGTGCGATGTTGCCAAGGTCGTGGCGTTCGCCGGACCACTCACCGCTCATTCCTTCGTCGAGAACAGTGGCGATGTAGGTGGTCGAGTGCACACGTTCGAGTTGTGAGCGCTCTGGGAAGTGATCGGACTCAACCTCGAGGATCTCGATGCCAGTGCCCAAGGCGAACTCTAGGAGCCGCTCGCGGGCGTTATCGAATCGACGCCCCTGGGTCGGGTGCGAGTCAGAGAACACCCAACCTGCGTATACCTCGCTATGAACCAGAATCAGATTTGTCATGTAGTCCCCCAGTGCCGGCAAGCACACGCTCGCCTGACATCTCTATGTGTATCAGGAGGGACTGACAGTCAGAGTGCGATTTCTACTGCACTCCCAGCGCAGCAAGAACATCGCGCATTTCTTTTTTGCCTGGGGCAAGCAGCCCAAGATTGCACTGGACTTTGATCGACACGTCATTTTGAGTCAGAGTGATGTGGTGTGTGGGTCCACTCTGTGATGCGGTCACCTGGGCATTGGTTCGTTCGAAGCGCGCAAACACCATCGTTGGCCCAGTGCCCGAACGAACATTGCCGTTCCAATCAAGCAAGGAAAAGTATTCTTCTGTGACCGCGAGAATCATTACTGGCGTCAGCCCAGCCGCGCCTGCAGCATTCGCATAAACCGCGTGCTGGCCGGCAACATAACCCACACCCTGTGCAAATCCATCAGCCAGCAAGTTGTCGGTGATGAGCTCGGTCACGGAGTCAGCGACTACCGCCCCAGTAATCCCGCCTACCGTGGGGGCAAGTCGGCCAATGTCGATCACGAAGAGTGCGGCGGCTTGTACCGGCGATCCCAACAATGCCTCGGAATCCTTGCGCAGAGCCGCGTGATCAACCACGCCCGCAGGCTAGCGGACTGAAGTTGCCTCATGCTGGACGCGCCGGTCATACACCATGTTGGTGTATACTTGTCCACATGGGGCGAACTAACATCGACATTGACGACGAACTCGTCCAGGTTGTGATGGACCGATACAAACTCACGACCAAGAAGGATGCCGTGGACTATGCACTCCGCCACGTGGCCGGGCAACAGATGACCATTGAGGAAGTACTCGCAATGGAGGGCTCGATGCCCGATTTAGAGGTGCCCGAGGACACTCATCCGTGGTCCTAGTCGACTCATCCGTGTGGATCAACTTCCTTCGGGCGAAGGGCTCCAGCGCTCCCCTTCGCGAGCTCCTATTAGCCGGTGATGCGGTCGCGTGCACCGAGCCAGTGCTCATGGAGGTTCTCGCAGGGGCGCGATCGCCAGAGCATCGCTACGACATGCGCCGCTTGCTATGTCGAAACACGTGGGTGCCCGTGGATGTAGCTGCTGATTTCGATGCGGCCGCGTCAATCTTTGCGCATTGCCGTTCACGCGGCGTCACCCCACGAGGGGTCATCGACTGCCTCATTGCAGCCGTCGCGTTGCGTACCTCAACGCCGATCCTCGCTAGCGATCGCGACTTCGATGCTATTGCACGCTTCTTCCCACTTCAGCTTGTCTAAGCGATCACGGAGCGTCGTCACCTCGGAGTGACTCCTGGGCGATCACCGCTTCGCGGTCGGCTAGTCGTTCTAGGCCTCGGAGCGGAATTGCCATGCGGTGGTTGCCCTCGAGTTGCGGGCGAATCCGATCAATCAGTGCCCAGTAACCCGCAGTGAATGGACACGCGTTTTCGCCCACGCGTACGTCTGGGCGGTAGTCACAGCCCTTGCAGAAGTCGGTCATGCGTTTGATGTACGCCCCACCCGATGCGTACGGTTTGGTGGCCATGACTCCGCCGTCGGCATACAGCGCCATGCCGATTACGTTGGCAGACATCACCCACTCGTATCCATCGAGATAGACACGACGGAACCAGTCAGCCGTTGCCAGCGGATCGTAGCCACGCTGCAACGCCCAGTTGCCGAGGACCATGAGGCGTTCGATGTGGTGATTCCAGCCATGATCACGCACTTCTGCTAACGCGTGCGAAAGACAACGAGCCTTCACGTCTTCAGCTCGCAGTTCGGCAAACCACGTTGGTAGCGGCGTCGTCGCATTCAGCGCATTCGACCTCGCGTAGTCTGCGCCGAGATACCAGTAGAGGTGCCACACGTATTCACGCCAGCCGATGACCTGACGGATGAAACCTTCGACGCTGGTGAGTGGTGCAGCCCCGCTCTCGTAGGCCGCCAGTGCAGCCTCGACTATCTCCATCGGGTGCAGCAAGCCAAGGTTGAGCGGCACCGACAAACGTGAATGTGCCATCGTGCGGTCTTGGGCCATGACCGCGTCTTCAAACGGGCCGAACGACGCTAACCGGTGCGTGACGAAGTCATCAAGCACAGTGAGTGCCTCAGTTCGAGTCACCGCGAACTCGCGAGGGCCAGCGTTGCCGATGAAGGTCACGCCACGTGACTCAAGGCGCGCGATGTGGTCACGCACCTGCATATCAATGTCATCTTCAGTTGGCAGCCAGGGTGGCCGTAATCCCAAAGTCACCTGCCCCTTGGGGGGCGGTTGACGGTTATCGGCGTCGAAGTTCCATTGGCCGCCCTCCGGCTTGTTGCCACTCATCAAGATTCCGTGGCGTGTGCGCACCGATCGATAGAAATCCTCTTGGAGCAGTCGCTTCTTCCCACGCGCTTCAGCCCACGCGTTAAAGGTTGCCTCGTCCGTGAGAAAGCCGCGTGCTGGTTCGACCTCAGCACCAAGTTTGCGTACTAGTCTGCGTGCCCCCCGCGAGGTCGGATCACTCACCCGCAGTGGCCCGAGTTCGCGAGCGCTCTCCCCATAGGTGTCACTTGTCAGGTAGGTACACCGATCGCCGAGTTCGACAGCACGATGTCGCATGGCAGAGAGAATGAGAAGTGCCTTCGCCCGGTGATATGTCCGCCGCCGCCACACGTTGTGCGACTCAATGAGAACTACATCCTCATCGGGATCAACGAAGTGTGGTCCTAGCTGATCGGCGAAGATCCACCTGCGTTGCGTCATAGCCGAATTAAACCGGAATAACGACCTCGTTGTGACGCATGAACCACGGAGTCCACGGCGGATCGAAGCGCGCGTAGCGAGCTGGACCGATCGCCTCAATGCCATCACGCTTGAGGGCAGTCTCAAGACGCATACGATGCTTCTCGAATGAATTGAAAGTCCAGCGCCCAGAAAACTTCAGCACGGCAGCATTTTCACTATCTAACGCCCGAACTGTCACCGACGCATCGGTGGGCTGGGGTACGTCGGCTGCATTGGTGTCTGCCGGTAACACGAAGGCCACCACATGCTGGTTATCTCGCGCAGCGGGGCTTTGAATCACCGGCGCCGTCATGGCCATGCGGGTTTGCGTGCGATTGGCACCATTGATGAAGGACACAAGTCGACCAAAGGCGGCCATGCCAGCGCGCTCAAAACCAGCTTCAATCGTGACCTCTGCGACCAGGTGCGGGGCATACCGCCGGATTTCGTATCCCTTGCACTGGCGCACTACTTCGTAGACCTGCTTCTCTGTCACGTCTCCACGGTACGCAGAATGTGCCTGCGAAGCACATCGGCGCTAGATTCTTCCTGTGCAGGCGTTGGTCATTTTCGATGGCGATTGCGAGTTCTGCCGTATCGGCGCAGACTTCGCGAGGCGCCGAGTGCGGCCGCGCGCGGATTTCCTAGCCTGGCAAGAGGCTGATCTGGAGTCACTGGGCCTCACGGAGCACGATTGCCAAACCGCCGTGCAGTGGATTGATCCCAGCGGCACCTACGCCGGGGGCCGCGCAGTGTCGCGGGCCCTCTTGAAGTCGCCCTATCCGTGGAAGGTTCTCGGAGCCCTGGGCCAACTCCCCGTGCTTTGCCAGATCGTTGACCGCTCATACATCTGGGTTACCCATAACCGACCACTTCTTATACGCCTGCTGCCCTAGGCCCACGGACACTAGCCGGCACCGAATTCCGATCTGTAGTTTTCGGTGGCTAGGCTGCACGTCTCACGTTGAGAGGAAGCCATGTTTGAAGCAGCGATCTTTGGCGCTCTGGCGCAGACCGCTCTCATCGTGGGTGCCCTGCTCGTCTGGCGCTTTCGCAATCTGACCAAGCCGCTGACGATGGGCTTGATCATGGCCTTCGGCGCGGGTGCCGTTATCTCCGCAGTCGGCACCGATCTGGTGGCCGTGTCATACGACGAAGCCGGCGCTGGCCCGACTGCACTTGGCATCGGCATCGGCTGCCTCGGCTACTTCTTCATCGTGATGTGGCTCGAGAGGCGCGGCAAGTCTGATCTGCCCGAGAGCCCGGTCGTCTCCGCGACCGAGAAGGGGCTGCATCATCAGCCCGTCGGGGCCTCAAAGCGTGAAGCGCGCAATCTCTTCGTCGGCATGATCATTGACGGCATTCCCGAATCCGTGTCAATCGGCTTGACTGTGCACTTAGCTGCACCGGGCGTCTCCCTCGCACTCGTCGGTGCGATCTTCGTCGCGGGGCTCCCTGAGGCGATCGGCGTCGCGGCCGCGCTACTTGCTGGCGGAATGACGATCTCACGCATCCTGGCGCGCTTTGGGGCAATCGTTGTTATCGGCGCGGTATTCGGCTTAATCGGTTACGCCTCACTCGTCGGCGCTAGCCCTGCGGTCATTGCGACTATCCAGTCGATTGCTGCTGGTGCTCTGCTTGTCGTAGTCGTCAACGAGATGATCCCGATTGCTGTGCGCGGTGCAAAGCATTGGGCAGGCCCTGTAGCGGCGGCCGGTTTCGTTTTCGCTGCCGGCATGACGTGGGTAACTGGCGGCTAATAAACTCGAGCCCTGCACCAACTCAATTGAGTCAGTACAGAGCCCGAGAAGCTTGTGTTGTCTTAGTCGAAATCGAAACCGTAGTGCGTACGAATCTGACCGAATTCCATACCAGGCTTAAAAATGGTCGCGCCTAACGCCAGGTTGATCCTCTTCACAAGACTCGCGTTATTTGTGAGGCTCACAGTTCCCCTGGCCGCCCACGCGACTCCGTTAGCGCCTCTGTGGAAACTGCTCGAAGTGTAATCAACAACGAAGAGGTTAATTCGCGTGCCATTAGTCGCAAGGGACGCCCGAACATCGCATGCACCACCGGGACTTGTACAACTCTCCAGCCAGGGTCGCATTAACCGAATGGGCACCCGGGTGCTTGATTCGGGGAAAGTGAACCTAAACCCTCCACCATGGGCTATCAGTCCGTCAGTATTTGGCCTCAAGGTGACTGGAAGGCTCAATAGAGCACCACGGGTTGTCGGCACCAGCACGGAATGCCTCGTGGGCCTGAGCGCAATGCCTGCGGCAGCGAGAATGTCGAGGCTATATGTGGCGATGGTGATGTCCGATTGCCCCCAGACGTTCGGATTAGGGGCCGCCTGTGCCGGAACAGCTGTCAAACCAATGCCAGCAGCAACACCAAGCGCAGCGCACGCAGTGGCAATTCTTCCGATCTTGTTCATGTGTCCTCCCGATTTAGCCAGCCCCACAACTGGCACTGGCACTGCTGGTAGTGGCTTACTCAACTCTCCCACAGGCGTTGCGGTTCTAGCGACCAATTGCCGTCAACCGCCGAGAACGCGAACACCCTGAGTGAGCTGGAGTTGGATCTTCACGCCCTTGCCAGCGACACATGACACCACGTGGCCACCTGCTTGGAGATCCTTTGTCACGCCATGCAGGTGCACACCTACTGGGGAGAGGCCAGCCATGTCGGGGCCACTTCGGTATCCGACGAGTGTGGCGGCACGTCCGTCGAGGGTAAACAGGGTTTGTTGCGCCACCACGTCTGCAAACGCTGGGTATGGCTCGCTCTGGCCTTCAACACTGCGCGTTTGGAGCCGCCGGAATGATCCTTCGACACGAAGCGCAACAACACCGCTGGTGGTTCCGACCGCATCGTCAATGATGGGGAGCAGGTCGGCACATGCCGTGCCTGCTGGAATGCGAAGTGACAGTTGTGGGCGGAACTTGATCGCTTGGATGTACGGCGATGTGCGTGTGGCGGGAACTACCGATGGGCGGCCGTTGATGCTCACGCGGTAGAGCACACCATCAACCATGATCAGTTCGCCCGAGAGGTGATTGAACGTGCCGACTCCGAGGGTTGCCTGTGAAGCGGCCATGGAGATCGGTGCAAGCCCGGAGTAGTTCGGAGACGTCAGGTAGGCGAGGGTGCCGATCTGAACCACCCAGCCACGCGGTTGCGGCAGAGGCGAGGCAACTGCTGGACTCGCACTGATGGCGATGCAGGCGGCAGTGAGGGCAACAACAAGGAATTTGCGCATGCCATAGTTTAGCGAGTCAGCTGCTCCGCAAACTGCCGAATGTCATCAACAAGCAGTTGTGGTTGCTCTAGGGCCGCGAAGTGCCCACCAGCAGGCATTGTTGTCCACGAGACGATTGGGTAGCGCTGCTCACTCGCAAGTCGCGGAGCGAGGAACGTCTCGCGTGGGAACTCCGCCACAGCCGTGGGCACTCGCACCGGCAGGCGTAGCAGTGCGCGCTCGTCATATTGCAACTCGTAGTAGATGCGCGCGCTGCCTGGTGCGCTGGCTGGCAGCCAGTAGAACATCAGGTTGGCGGCGAGGTCTTCTCGGCGGAAGGCGCTGTCGAGATCGCCATGAGTGTCACCCCACGTATGAAACTTCTCCAGGATCCATGCCGCTAGTCCGGCAGGTGAATCGTTTTGCGCCACCGTGAGCGAATCGGGTTTGGTCTTCTGCAGCAGGGAGTAGGCAGCTTCACGCTTGCGGAAATCCGAATCCCACTTCACCCACTCCGCAACCTGGCTGCGGATCGGCTCGGTGATCTCCACCCACGTGCGATTGACGTGAATGCCCATCACGTGTTCGGGGTAGTCCGCACCGAGGTGGGCGCAGAGGATGCCACCCCAGTCACCGCCCTGCGCGATGTATCGGTCATGGCCCAGACCCACCATGAGGGCGTTGAGAGCGTGCGCCATGCGCGTCACTCCCCAGCCGCGCTCGGTGGGCATCGAACTGAAGCCAAAGCCGGGCAAGCACGGGATGACGAGATCGAAGTCAGCGAGCCCATCGATGCAATACCTGAATTCCCAAATCGACCCGGGCCAGCCATGCAGCAGAAGCAGTGGGATCGGGTTAGCGCCCGTACCGCGGATGTGCCAGAAGTGGATGTCGACGCCGTCGATCGTGGCCCGGTACTGCGGATAGGAGTTGAGAGTCGCCTCTGTCGCCCGCCAGTCGTAGTCATTGCGCCAGTAGTCGCAGAAATCGCGTAGGTAGTCGACGTTGGTGCCGTAGTCCCAGCCCGCGCCCTCGATCTGCTTCGGCCAGCGGGTGCGCGCTAGACGGTCCTTGAGGTCGACGAGCTCAGACTCCGGAATGTCGATGGTCACCGGAACCACTGCCATCTCCATGAGTCGCCACCATTCACCGTGTTGCGTTCGCGCCTAGGTCACGAAGCATCCTTTAAGTCCCGCAAGCCTACTGTCTCGGCTACTGCTGGCTAAGAGCGAGGAGCAGACAATTTGCCTAGTTGCCCGGGTTCATCGGCTAACGTACCCGCATGAATATCTCTCGCGCCGCCGTCGCGGCCCTCGGTCTCGCCTTCGTCACCACCGCACTTGCCGGTGCAAGCGCACAGGCTG
>CAINMH010000186.1 GCA_903850745.1 uncultured bacterium | reverse complement strand
CAACCTCGTTATCGGGTTTGTACTCACCGGAGTCGACTGGAAGGCGCATGTGGGCGGGCTAGTGACCGGCGTGCTGATCGCGGCCGTCTTCTTCTACGCCCCGCGCAATAAGCGCACGGTGGTGCAGGTGCTGGGGGTCCTAGTGGTGCTGGGGATATTGGTGGGAATCACGATGTGGCGAACATCAGAACTATTGGCGCTTCCGGTCTTCTGATTACACCGGTGTGATTCTCCCCAGCCTGTGGATAGAGCTGGGGACAACGCCTTAGCGCCAGCGGGTGGCCAGCACGAAGCCGGCGATGATGAACGCAAATCCAATTGCCACGTTGACGAGGTTGCCCAATCCGCCCAGCGCGACCGTGATGGCATTCATGAAGGGAATGCTCGGTCCGGCGAGGTAGAACGCCACGATCCAGGCCAGCCCAACGATGAAACAGGCGACCATGACTGGCGCCAGCCAACGGGGAGAGTCGAAATTCACCGCTTCCCGCTTAGTGGGCGGTGGGGTGTAGACGTCCTTTTTGCGCTTCTCGGACTCGGGCATCGCTTCTGACCTCCTGGCGGGCAACTCGCCTTAGCGTAAGGCCTAGCCAGTCGGTTGCGCTCATCAGGGATATCCCACGTACGGTGTGAACGTGAAGCCCTACACGATCCTCGCTGGTGTGGTGCTGGTGGGAGCCGGTGCGCTCTTCGCCGCTAGTGCCGTGACCAGCGGTGGTCAGGACCTGCGTGCTCAGCAGACAACCGAATTGAGTGACCTCATCATGCAGCGGCAATACGACCTGGTCAGACTCAACGATCAGGTGACGGGATTGCAGGCGCAAGTTGATGAACTTGCCGCGCAAAGGGCCAGCGATCCGCAGATCGCGGCGGCCCGCACACGCATTGATGAGCTTGGACCAGAGGCCGGAACCACCGAAGTGTCCGGCAGTGGCGTACGAGTGACGCTCGATGATGCCCCAGAGGAGTCCAACACCGGCGACTACCTGCCTGACGACCTTGTGGTGCACCAGCAAGATGTTCAGGCGGTGGTCAACGCGCTGTGGCACGGCGGCGCGACTGCTATTCAGGTCATGGACCAGCGACTCATCGCGACGAGTGCAGTGCGATGCGTAGGAAATACGTTGATCCTTCAAGGCCGCGTCTATAGCCCACCCTACGCGATCACCGCAATCGGGCCCAAAGTTGAATTGATGGCCGCACTAGCCGATGATCCCCAATTGGCTGTCTATCGAAGTTGGGCCAATCTTGTGGGCCTTGGCTACCAAGTCGAGGAGTTGCCTGAGGTGACCATACCCGGATACGACGGCAGTATTGACCTCGAGTGGGCCACACCAGACGATAATGCGGCATGATGAGAGTTGTGCCCGTGCGCATCCTAGTTATAGATAACTACGACTCGTTCGTATTCAACATCGTGCAGTACCTCGCCCAACTTGGTGCAGAAGTCACAGTGGTGCGCAATGACGAGATTGAGCCGGCCGATTCCCTAGGTTTCGACGGGATTTTGCTTTCCCCTGGACCAGGCACTCCACAGGACGCCGGCATTTGTATGGATGTTGTGCGCGTCGCAGCGGGCAAGACTCCGATCTTCGGGGTGTGTCTGGGCCATCAGGCGATAGCTGCCGTTTATGGCGCGGTCGTTGATCGAGCACCTGAGCTATTGCACGGCAAAACTTCTTTGGTGCACCACGATGGTCAAGGTGTCCTCGAAGGGCTGCCAAACCCGTTCATTGCAACTCGCTATCACTCACTGGCCGTCGTGCCGAATACCGTGCCAGACGAGCTTGAAGTAACCGGCACCACGGACACCGGAGTCATCATGGCAATCCGGCATCGCGATTTCGCCGTTGAAGGTGTGCAGTTTCATCCGGAGTCGGTTCTCACCGAAGGTGGACACCGTTTGCTCGCCAATTGGCTCGCCACGTGCGGTGATCGTGAAGCGGTCGCCCGATCTGAGGGTCTGCACCCTGTTGTTGGCTAAGTAGCTGGTGCCACGCTCGTGGTAGGTGTCGGCGTAGGAGTCGGAGTCGGTGTAGGTGTCGGCGTTGGTGTTGGTGTCGGCGTAGGTGTCGGCGTAGGAGTCGGCGTAGGAGTTGGTGTCGGCTTCTCGACCGCTACATAAATCGTGATCGTGTCACCCTTTTTGGCATTAGTTCCACCTACGGGATCTTGTCGGATGACAGTGCCCGGCGGAACTGTTCCGGACTCCTCTTCCATGATCTGCGGAACGAAGCCAGCAGTTGAGAGAATGGAGAGCGCCTCGGGGGAGGTCTTGCCCGCGACTGAAGGAACCTGAATTTTGCCGGTGGAGACGGTGATGTTGACGCTGGCGCCCACTTCGATCTTTTGTCCGGCAGGGATGTCCTGCGTGAGGACATAGCCAGCTGGCTGGTCTGAGTCTTTCTCTACGGCTACGCCGAGATTGAGCTTGGCGTCACCGAGTGCTGTCTTTGCATCTTCAACGGAGGTTAAGCCTTGGAGTTGTGGCACCGTGGTTTCTTCTTTGCCCGCACTCACCGTGACATTGATTGCCTGCCCTATGCCGATCTGCTCACCGGCGCGAGGAAGTTGATCGATGATGGAGTCCTTGACTTTGTCAGAAGCAACGTAAGTGGGTGTCCCGAGACGCAAGTTGTATTGCGAGAGGAGATCGCCGGCTTGTTGAATAGAAAGCCCGCTGAGGCTTGGCACGCTGACCTTCTCCACGCT
>CAINMH010000185.1 GCA_903850745.1 uncultured bacterium | reverse complement strand
TCTTGCGGTCGAAGACTTCGCTCATCCACGACACTGCAGTGGGACCTGAGTTGACCGCGATGGTCATGTGATTGATTTTTGCGAGCCAGAGCGCGGATATATGCGAGCCTGCCGCGCACCAGCTCGTCTGCAAATCGGCGTTGGGCCACGGCAGCACCACTGTGTCAGCGGTGCCTTGCATCAGGAGCAGCGGCATATCCGCCGGTAGCGGCCCAGGCGTTTCTTCCTTGACGACTGCATCCCACGCCGGATTCTGAGTCGGAGATTCGGTGAAGAATGTTTGCCCTACTTGTGCGCGCACGAGCCCTTCAATTGCAGCAGTAGTGATGCACTCATTGGCGAGTCGCTGGTAGTTAGACATGCCCGCTGAGGTGACCATGCCGTCGAGAGACAGATTGGGGTACGCGGCCGGCCACGACACAGCGACCTCTGGTCCGATGACCCACCCCACTGCGTTGTTCCATTGAGCGTTGGTGATTGATGTGAGTTCAGCGGCCGGTGCGGCAGCTGCGACTCCGAGCAGACGTAGATCTGGATCGATCTGTTTGGCCAGATGCCCCGTCCACAGTGCCGCGTGCCCGCCCTGCGAATGGCCGAACGTGATCCATTCCTTACCGGCGCCGTATTCGGGTGTATCGACAACTGCGCGCACGGAATACACGACGTCGCGCGCCTCTTGACCGCCGACGAGATAGAAGTTGGGGCCAGGCGTGCCCAGACCGGTGTAGTCGGTAGCCACCACGATCCAGCCCTGCCGCATTGCCTCTGGCAAAAACCCTGACAGGTCCTTCATTCCGTCAGCCGGGTTTCGCGATGGAGCACAAGCATCGCCTTGCCCGACCGTGCCGTGTGCCCAGCCCACGACTTTGCGGCCCTCGGGAGGCACCGGGGCATCGGGAATGAAGAGCATCGCGCCGGAGACGGCCATGGATCCGTCTTGGAGCGTGGTCGAGTACAGGAAGCGGTAGCCCTTGCCGAACTGCGGATCTGCGCCGAGTGCCTCGGTGCGGATGATGACGCCCGGCTTATTGGGCATCGTGCCCGGAGGTGTGT
This sequence comes from uncultured bacterium, assembly GCA_903850745.1. Taxonomy (GTDB): domain Bacteria; phylum Actinomycetota; class Actinomycetes; order S36-B12; family S36-B12; genus CAINMH01. The sequence continues at coordinate 29,191 of CAINMH010000185.1, read as the reverse complement.
AGAACGGATCGAGTTGAGCCTGCTCCTGATTGGCGGTGACCACGTTGCCGATGGTGATGCCGGTGCCGAGCATGACCGTACTAAGTACAAGGGCAAGGAACACGATGAGGACTACCCGACCAGGACGCATAAGTGGCAGCGTATGCCCAGAGAGCACTTATCGCCGGCAGTCTCCCTAGGATGGTGAACTGTGGCTAATGACTCCAGCGGTTTTCACTGTCTGATCATCGACTGGGGTGGGGTGCTGACTGAGCCTACGGGTGGTCCAGTTGGTCGCTGGCTCTCGAAGCAGGGGGTCGATCGCGAGGTCTTTCACGCGGTGCTCAGCGAGTGGGGCGACGATGTCGATCCGACAGCGCCCCCCACGCCGCTTCAACTCATTGAGCGCGGTCAGATCACGATTGAAGAATTCGAAGTGCTGATCTCGTTGGAGCTAACTCGCCGCACCGGCATTGACTACCCCCAACAGGGTCTTTTTGATGGCATGTGGCTCAGCCTTGAGCATGACTACGCGATGCAGGATCTGGTCCGGCAGATGCGGCAATCTGGGGTTCGAGTCGTGCTGCTCTCCAACTCGTGGGGCAATCCGTATAAGCGCGAGTCGTGGTCCGAACTGTTCGATGAAGTCATCGTCAGCGGTGAAGTTGGGATGCGTAAGCCCGACATCGAGATCTACGGACTCGCCCTCGAGCGTGCTGGTCACCCTGCCGAAGCGTGCGTATTCCTTGACGACATGCTGGTCAATATTGAGAAAGCAAGATCATTGGGCATCACCTCGGTCCACCATCGAGACTTTGTGAGCACCGAGCCTGAGATTAAGCGCCTTTTCTCGCCGTACTTTCGACAGTAACTTGGCTGCGCAAGCCCTACTATCGTGAGCGTGAGACTTTTTGTGCGTGCATTGGTTGCCGTTGTGGCTGTACTTCCGCTAGTTCTGGTGCCGATGGCTCAGGCTGCACCAAGTGGCAGCATTGACACTCCGTGTCTACGCATGGGTTCACCTGTACGAGTGCTAGCCCACGTGACACCGACGTGCGTGCAGTTCCACGCAGACATCGCCGTACATGCTCCGCTACCGACCTCGACAACTGCCTATGGCTACCTCGAAGGTGCAATGGGCGCAGTGCACACCTTCCATTCTGTGTATGGATCCATCACAGTTGCGAATGGCGTCGGGGCGAAGATCATCAACAATGTCTCGCTCTCCGCTCGACTTCTTGTGCGGGCCACGATTGCTGCTGGTGAGGTCACTGCAGTAGAGCCGTGGTTGTACATCACTGACACAGCCGTGACGTCCGTCTACGCCGACAAGCAGATCACTGGACGAGCTATGGCTTTAGCCCCGCCGGTTGGCGTGCCAGCATCAATGTGGATGCGCATCGCTTTTGCTCAGCGCGCAAAGGAAGTCGTCGGTCGAATTGTGAATTACCAGCGCGGGGTCAAGGCGCATGGATCGTGTCACCCGGCGATGCTCACTGCGGGCACTGCTGCGTTCGTCCGACAGACTCTGGGGTCGCACGGTGACTTCACCGTCTCGTGGAGTCCTGCGATGCACGCCCCGGGCGACTCGGAGGTTGTCCTCCAAACCTCGCGGGGCCCCAGTTACATGACGCGTGGGCCTGTTCTCTCAGAGATCATCAGTGGCCCGTGGGCCCCAGCTGAGGTCTCATTCGTGATCCACGGAAACCCGGTAGGGACCATTGCCGAACTTAAAGGGTCGGTGGGTCCCCGCACCACAGTTGTCCCCTGCTCATAGGGACAGTCAAAGGTCGACTCAGACGCGACACCCGGTGGTGTGATTCGTTAGGGTAATCCTGTGCCGCGCGACCTGAGGAGAACGTCTTGACCCGTGCTTATCTCTCATCTTGGTCACCCCGAAAGGCCGCCGTTGCTGGCGCCACTGGCCTCGCGATGGTGGGGGCCTCGCTCGTCGGCGCGGCGCCGCTAATCGCACCCGCTGTCGCGGCCGGTGGATCGGCAGTGGAGTCCCTTGGTCCCATCGCGGTCGTGCCCGGCTCAGGTCAGGTCGCACCCACTCTGCCCGTCTCAGTCGTACGAGGTGGAGTCGCGCTTTCGCAGCGCCCGATCATGATCTTCGCGGGCGACACCGCCACGGCCAATGAGGTCGAAGTCGTGGACGTCTCCTTGGGCAGGAGCAAATGGGCATGGGTCGGACAAGTGCGATCTGGTCGCACGACTATCGGCAAAGACCTACTCGCTGGCCATGCCTACATCTGGCGTTGGCGTGTGAGTGGCGGCGAATGGAAGTCCGGCGGGTCATTCGTGGCGAGATTTGGCACGAGCAATGGTCAAGGTGCCGTCTCGGTCGGTGCAGCATCTGTATCGACTCTCACCGGTGAGATCGGTGTGGGTTGGTCTTCGGGTGTCGTCGCTGGCCCGGCTATGTCGGTGGGTGCACAACTGTCGTGGCGCAGTGGTGCGACGGCGGTTGAGGGTGACGTATCCGTACCAGGAGTGCCGTCGGGCTGGACACTGTCTGCATCGACAGGCTCCAGTTGGATGGGTCTTACCGAGTCTCGCGATGCAGTGGTGCGTGGTGTCGCTCCGGCAGCTCCACGCGCCGTGCTCACTGCAGGCACACTGAATGTTGCCTGGCGATATCCCGTGGGGGCCGCTCGTAGTTTTGAAGTGGAGGCCAAGGACACCCGAGGTCGCTGGGTTACCACTGCGCGGCTCGCTGCGTCTGCCACATCTGAAACCTATGAAGTCACGGTTGCGCCGCCGGCTCAGGTCGGCCTTGGTGCCAAGATCCGCGTGGTCGCCCGTGTGGGCAAGGGTGATCTCACGACTCGTTACGTCCTCACCAGTGGCGTTGACCTGTATTCAGGTGTTGGTCGCGTTGTAGACCGTGCGGTGCGAGGTGTCTTGGCACCTGCAGCACCAGTTGATGGATCTGGTTCGGGTGGGCTTGTGGTGTCCGGTGATGCACCTCGCTCGGTCTCTGTGTGGGGTTGGAGCGGCTCTACTTTGACTTTCGTGCGCAACGCATCCGGCGTCTACGAGCAGGTACTCACCTCGGACTCCGATGTACAGGGTGCCCGCAATTCCATTGATCGCCGACTCGTGGACGGGGAGTGGGTATGGGCACTCACCGATACGTCAGGCGTTGTCACGGAGTTTGTCGATGGGCATGCCGTACGTGTTACCGGTGATGGCACGCCCGTGTCCACTTCGAAGTGGGCTGCCGATCGACTCGTAGAAGTGCGGCCAAGTGGCGTCGCAGCTGATGCGCCTCGCGCTCTGGGCTTCGTCTATGCCGGTTCTGGCGATTGCCCCTCCGATGCTTGGGCGGCCTACGGTTTCGTCGCCGCACCGGACGGCATGCTCTGCCGCGTGACCTATGGCAATGGCATAGCGACCGAAATCGGCTATGTCGATGGCGTGAATGGTGGGGTGCAGATTGGCCTCATCAAGGACGTTGGCAACGAGGCGATGACCCTCGGCTGGGATTCAGTCGGACATCTTGTGGCGACGCGAGCTGGCTTGGTCTCCCGCAGTGCGCTCGCCGACCCGAGACTCAAGGCGCTGACCACGAATATTGACTACGACGATTCAGGTCGTGCTGCAGTTTTGCGCGAAGCGGCCCCAGCACTTGGTGCAGACCGCATCATTCAACGCATCACGTTCCCGAGCGTGGGCGAAACTGCGGTGATTAATGCGACAAAGGTTACTGCCAAGGTCGATGCATCCGTCGGCTCTGCGCAGTGGTCGAAGACCATCGAATTTAACCCGGCGAATCAAGCCGTGACTGGTGGTCAGGACCGTGCCGGCATGCGCATGACTGTCCAGACCGATGCCAGCGGACGCCCGCAGAAGGTGATTGACCCCGAGCGACGCATCACTACCTTCACGTACGACAAGACGGGAATTCAGGTCGGACAATCAGGCCCGTTCACAAATGACTCCAGTAGGGGTCTAGTCACCAAGGCAACTTATGACGCGGATGTTGCCGACTCGAAGACAGACACGTGGCTTGGCATGCAGGCGCACATTTACACCCGCGTGAACTTCGCGGGCGAGACAAGTGGTGGTTGGTGGGGCAAGGATGATCGTTCTGGCCTCGGCTATTCATGGCGTGAACTCCCCGCGGGAGCCGATTCGAAGTGGTCTGCCCGTGCAACTGCGAAGTGGACCCCCACATCCGAGTCGCGCGACTGGAGTTTCCGCATTGACGGCTCTGGCGCGAACATCAGCCTATTAATCGAGGGTGAGCTCTGCTCAACGGACAACGCCGGTCGTTGTGACATCACTGGACTACCTGCTGGCGCCAAGAGCGTTGTTGTTCAACTAGACGACGCGACGGCTCGCGGTGGATTCCGGATCCTCGCCGCACCGCTAGGAAGTGACCCGGTGCTAGTGCCAGCGACTCAGGTCGAGCCAATGTTCGGTCTCGTCACGTCTCAACGAGTCAACGACACCTTCCCCGGCAGTGAACGCGATCCGCAGACGGTGCGCGAATACTCCAAGCCGTGGGCACAAGAAGTTGCTTCCGTGACAATGCCTGGCGGGCTCACCACCATGCATGCCCTCGAGCCCATGGATCCGGCAAACAGTGAGTGGGGCCGTCCGCTTGTGCGTACGACGCCAGGTGGCAAGACGATTTCCTACTCGTACTACGCGAATGAGGCGGTTGCTGCGCCACCGGCTCTATGCGGTGGTGGCGTTGCAGTGCCGCAGTACGGCGGATTGCGTACCGTGACGCGTCAAGACGGCACATCCGAAGAGCGCATCTTCGACGTCTACGGACAGATCATCTCGCTGATCACGCGCGGTGAGCAGGGTGCCGTCCAGACGGCATGCGTGAAGTTTGATGAAGCAGGAGCCCTTGTATCGCGTCGCATCTTTAATGCGTCGGATGAGTTAGTTGAAGCGACAGTCGTCAAGGGCGATATCGACGGCAAGCCGTGGCTATCTTCTACAACCATCACGCACGGACCCGGATCACCGGTGACACCGGGCGCGTCGATCACGACCACATCGCAGATCGACATGGCTGGGCGTGTGGTGCGATTCGTCGATGGATTTGGCACCGTGACGACATCTACGTTCACGGGTCAAGGCAAACCGCGCGTTGTGACGGTCACATCTCCGGCATCAACGGGCTCTCGGGTATTGCGCTTGGAGTTCACCTACACCGAGACGCAAAACTGGCTAGACACAGTCAAGATCAATGGCACGCAGGCGGCCAAGGTCAACTACGACACGACTCTGGGGCGCATTGATTCGATTCTCTATGCCAACGGCGTCTCAGTGTCTTACGAATACTTCGGCAACGGTCAAGCAAATAAGATGACCGTTGTCTCTGGGGCTGATCGAGTTGTGAATCAACTTCAGGTCAAGGGCACTGGACGCACGATGGGCTCATCTGTGACTGCCACTGGATCTAGCGACTACACCGAAGGTCGCGATTACAGCTATGACGAGGCGGGCCGTCTCATCGAGGCGACGATCGCTTCGACACAGGCAGGTATGCCCGCATCGACCGCATTCACTTACTCCTATGGCGCGCAGGCGGCGCGCTGCGGAAGCGGCTACACGGGGGCGGGCAAGGACTCTCTGCGCACCGGCGGAAGTCGCAATGGCGTCGCCTTCACAACCTGCCATGACGCTGATGGGCTTACGACCTCAACGACCGACCCGTTGCTGACGGGCGGCTCAGGCACCGCGGCTTTGCGCCACGACAAGTTTGGTCGCGTGACGCGCATTGCTGGTGCGAGCGATATTGCGCTGACTTGGGGTGCGGACTCGCAGTTAGCCGTACTGACAGATGGTGACACGCAGACGGTCATGAACACCTTCTCGGGGCTGATGCACACCAAGACTGTGACTCGAGGCGCTGGTGCGGCGAGCACGGTTGGCTATGGCTACAGCAGTCCAGATGCGCCGACGTTCACTTATGGAATGACGGGCAACACCCCAACGTCGGTGGTCTCGACCCTGGTCGGCTTACCCGGTGGTGCGCAGCTCACGATCCCCACGAGTTCGCTCGCGGTCATGACGCTCTCAGACATTGAAGGCGCCGCACTCATCACCGTGGGATTGCCGTCTCTGGGAGCCGGGGCAGCCAACACCGATGTTGCGCCTGCAGTGGGAGCGTCTCCGAGGTTTGGCCCGTATGGTGAGGCGCTGGTAACACCGACCTACAGTTCCGCGGTTCCGCATTACACCTGGCAGAACGCTGCGGGGCTGGAGACGCTGGCGGGTGACTCGAGCATCACGCTGATGGGCGTGCGGCCCTATCTGCCGGCTCTCGGTGAGTTCCTTGCGAAGGACCCTGACGTCAGTGCTGGCAACAACCTCTATTCCTTCACCAGCGGCGACGTCGTCAACGCCGCCGACTGGAGTGGCGGTTCGGAGACCTGCGGATTCCTGTGCTGGGGATTGGCGGGCGGCGGTGCAATCATGGCTCTGTTTGGCCCAGCTGGAGCATTGATTGGTGCTGGCATGGCGTCGGCTGCGGTTGCGTTGTCGGTGCGGGCGGCAAAAGCCAATGGCGAAGCTCCATTGAGCAGCATGGAAGTGGTGTTCAGTTCGGCGGCCCTTGTATTTGCCGGCGGCAAGCTCGTTCAATCAGCCATTGGTACGTTCAAGATTTGGCGGTTTGCGAAAAATAAGGCGAAGGCCCAGAAGGGTAGCGCTATGAAGTCTGCCGGCGAAGAAAGCGGCGAGGGGCTGATTGGCGGAGGGAAAAGGGATGTCAACACCCAGGATCTCAATGACCTCCTAGCCGGCAAAAGTTCACGCTTATCCGATAAGTCAGCAGCCCAGTCCTATGAGCACGTTAAGTCCCAAAACGCTAGTGTCTTAGGGCCGAAAAACGGTCAACGGCTCACTGGCAACGGGGGGCAAAACATGGACAACATTTACGAAGCAGCCGGGAGTCCGATCAAAGACAACGGGTCGCTATTCCGAAGAACCACCAACAAGAAGAGCATGGACATTGAAATTCAGAGTTCTCACGACAGCGGATTTCACGGTAACCCGAACGATCTCCATTACTTTATAATGAACCAATTAACCAAACTGTAAGTATTGGCATCCCTTGACGGCGGCAGTCCCATCGGATTCAGCGTCACATTCATTACGAAAGGCGTTATCGATGAGTAAGTCAGTACGCATTGGAGTCATTGGGGCTGCTTGTGCAGCCGTAGTGGGTTCCTCGCTCATCGGTGCAGCACCACTTGTGACCGCCGCACCTGCTGCCGCGACTGTTGGTGCCGGTGTTGAGTCTCTCGGACCCATTGCGGTGGTGTCGGGCACGGGCGTAGTGGCTCCAGTGCTCCCAGTGTCGGTAGTGCGCGGCGGGGTGGCGTTATCACCACGACCGATCTTGATTCTCCCGAATGATGCGACTTCGGCGACACAAGTTGAGGTTGTCGATATCTCCGCGGGTCGTTCGGGATGGTCGTGGCAGGGCCAGGTGCGCGCCGGTCGCGTAACCATCGGCAAGGACGTCGTTTCAGGCCACGCCTACTCATGGAGTTGGCGCGACAGTTCGAGTGCGCAATGGCGTGCTGGTGGCACCTTTGTTGCAAAGTACGGAGTCGGCACCTCTCAATCCGCGGTAGGTGTGGGCTCGGCTTCTGTTGATCCCCTGACTGGTGAAGCGGGAGTGGCGTGGTCATCAGACACCGTCGCTGGCCCGCAAGGAACCGTGAGTGCGACCCTCGAGTGGCGTGCAAGTCGGATCGATCTTGCTGCCGATGCTGGTGTGACGGGCATCCCAGCGGGCTGGCGGCTCGGCGTGACTTCAGGCTCACAATGGGTAGGGGTCTCGGAGTCACGCGATGCAATAGTCCGTGGTGTCGCGCCGGGTATGCCACGCGCAATATTGCGCTCGGGCGAACTCAACGTTGCGTGGCGATTCCCGGTGGGCGCTGCACGTGGGTTCGATATTGAGGCAAAGAACGACAAAGGTCGCTGGGTCACAGTGCATTCCTTGACGGCGTCGACTACATCAGAGTCCTACTCCATCGCAATCGCGGCTCCGAACCGCGTGTCTGTGGGAGCCAAGATTCGCGTTATTGCCCAGGTCGGCAAAGAAGGCATGAATACTCGATTCCTACTCACCTCCGGCGTAGAGGTCTCTTCGCCGGTCGGTCGCATCACGGATCAGGCCATTCGCGCCGTTGTCTCACCTGCCACACCTGTAGGCGGCTCGGGAGCAGGCAGCGATGTTGTTTCGGGTGAGGCACCGCGCTCGGTGAGTGTGTGGGGCTGGGATGGCTCAGCGCTGACCTTCGTACGCAATGCATCAGGTGTCTACGAACAGGTGCTCACCGCTGCTAGCGATGTGGCAGGCGCGCGCAATGCGCTGGATCGTCGGCTCATTGATGGTGAGTGGGCGTGGGAGTTGACCGACTCATCAGGAGTCGTGACGCGGTTTGTCGACGGACATGCGGTCTCCGTCGCGCGCGGGTCTATGCCGTTATCCACCTTGAATTGGTCGGGTGACCAGTTGATCTCGGTGCGCCCGGGTGGTGTTGCCCTTGATGCATCACGCGCGCTCGGCTTTAGCTATTCGGGCACCAGCGACTGTGCCTCCGACGCATGGACCACGCATGGATTTGTGAAAGCACCAGAGGGCATGTTGTGCCGCATCACCTACGGCAACGGCATGGCCACCGACATCGGCTACGTCGATGGTGTGGCTGGAGGAGCGCAGATCGCCCTGCTTAAGGACGCGGGCAATCAGGCAATGACTTTGGGCTGGGACTCCGTGGGACATCTCGTGGCCACTCGCTCAGCGCTGGTCAGTAAGAGTGCGCTCGTGAGCCCGACGCTGGTCAATCTCATCGCTGGGTTGGAATATGACGACCGCGGCCGTGCGGCTGTGTTGCGTGAAGCAGCCCCATCCATGGGCGCTAATCGCCTAGTGCAGCGACTTACCTTCCCGCAGATCTCTGAGAATGCCGCGATTGTGGGCGCCAAGGTGATCGCCAAGGTGGATTCATCAGTGGGCGTTGACGCATGGTCCAAGACTGTGGAATTCGACGCCGGTGCGCAGGTTGTCACAGGCGGCACGGATCGCGCTGGCAACAAGGTGATGGTCGTGACCGACAAGTTTGGTCGCCCGCAGCGAATTGTCGATCCGGAGAAGCGGATCACGACCTACGCCTACGACGAAGCTGGCTTGCAAACGGGCCAGGCCGGACCCTTCGCTGGAGATGCTGCAAAGGGACTCGTGCTCGACGCCAACTATGACTCCACAGTCGATGGGTCGCGCACTGTGGCATGGACGGGCATGAATGCTCGTGTCTTCACCCGCGCGGACTACGCCGGTGACGCGTCAGGTGCATGGTGGGGAAAGAACGATCGCTCTGGTCTTGGATTTAGTTGGACTTCAGTTCCAGATGGTGCCCAAGGCCAGTGGTCAGGGCGGGCAACGGCTAAGTGGACGCCGACTTCGAATGCCCGCGACTGGGCGTTGCGCGTGGACTCAAATGGTGCACAGGTCAGCGTGCTTATTGATGGCGAATTATGTGTGGCTGACAATTCGGGTCGATGCGAGATCACCGGTCTTACGGCGGGTGCCAAGAGTGTGGTGGTTCAGGTCAACAAGGCGAGCGCCCGCGGTGGTTTCCGCGTACTCGCAGCGCCACTCGGCGACGAACCGGCGCTGATCCCGGCTGCACAAGTCGAACCGCTATTCGGTGTGGCAACTGCGCAGGCGCTCAACGACACCTATCCGGGGTCTGAGCGCAATCCGCAGACGGTCAAGGAGTTCTCCAAGCCGTGGGACGAGGTGGTGTCCTCCACGACCACTCCTGGTGGTTTGACGATGGAGCAGACGGTTGAAGACATTGACCCAGCGAATAGTCAATGGGGACGACCCCTCACTCGGACCACGCCAGGCGGCAAGGCGACCACGTTCAGTTACTACGCAAACGACGGCGCAGTGGCCGCTCCAGAAGTATGTGGCGGCGGCGCGGCGGCTCCTCAGTACGGTGCGACAAAGTCGGTGACTCGTCAAGACGGCACGAGTGAGCAACGCATCTTCAACGCTCGCGGCCAAATCATTGCCAAGGTGACAAATGGTATTGCGGGAAGTGCGCAGACCACCTGCATCGGCTACGACGAGTCAGGGCAACTTGTTTCGACGCGCATCCTGAACACTGCAGGTGCACTCATCGAGGCGACGGTGACCGACCTAGATGTGGATGGCAAGCCGTGGATCACGTCGACGAAGGTGACTCATGGTCCGGCATCGCCGGTGACCCCGGGTGCGACGTACACGTCAACCACTGAGGTCGACATGGCTGGGCGCGTAGTGCGTTACACCGACGGACTGGGCACCATCACTACTACGACGTACACCGATGAAGGCAAACCCAAGGTGGTGGTGATCACCGCCCCTTCAACGGTCAGCGGCGCCGGCCGAGTGATGCGCTTCGGGTTCACCTATACAGATGTGCAGGATTGGCTAAGCACAGTCACTCTCAACGGGACACGGGTGGCCAAGGTTAATTACGACGCCAATATCGGGCGCGTGCAAAGCGTCGAATACGCCGACGGAGTGTCAGTCTCTTACGAATACTTTGGCAACGGTCGCCCAGACAAGCAGACGATCGTTCATCCGGGTGGTCGAGTCGTCAATGCTGTTGACTTCAAAGGCACCGGCCGTTCGATGGGATCCACGGTCAACTCAACCGGCTCGTCGTCGTGGACGGAGTCGCGTCAATACGGCTATGACGAGGCGGGTCGTCTGGTCTCTACGGTGATTGCGTCCACTCAGCCGGGGGTTCCGGCAAGTACCAACTTCACCTACAACTATGGCGCGCAGGCAGGTGTGTGTGCGGCAGGCTACACGGGCGCAGGCGCAGATTCACTTCGCGTGGGTGGCTCTCGCAATGGCGTGGACTACACCACGTGCCACAACTCGACTGGGCAGACAACATCAACCACTGATCCATTGATCACCGGTGGTAGCGGCACAGCAACGCTCACGCATGACCGTCAAGGCCGCGTGACACGAATTGAGTCTGCGGGCAATAACGTGTCTATGACATGGGGTGCCGGGACGCAGTTGGCGACTCTCGCTGACGGAGACACAGTCACGACCCTCAACACTTTCGCAGGGTTACTCCGCGATAAGACCGTGACGACTGCCACCACTTCGAGTCGCATTGCCTACGGGTACAGCGGCCCGGCAGCTGATCCAGCAGCAAAATCGGACGGCTCGAGTGATCCGCTCGCGAGTGCAGCGCCATCGCCGACCATGACCTACGCAATGACCGGCAATGTCGCGACTTCGGTTGCGTCAGCATTCTTTGATCTGCCGGGCGGGGCTCAGGTGGCTATCCCCGCCGGCGCTAAGGCGGTGATGACGCTGTCTGACGTAGAAGGTGCATCGCTCCTCACAGTGCCGTTAGCTTCACTAGGTGCGGGGGCCGCAAGTGATCTTGTGCCCGCAGTCGGCCCCGCTCCGCGCTTCGGTCCTTACGGCGAGGCATTGGTTGTCCCGACTTTCACCACCGCAACCCCGCACTATGGCTGGCAAAACTCCTCGGGCATGGACACCCTCGCAGGTGGCTCAAGCATCACGCTGATGGGCGTGCGGCCCTACCTCCCTGCGTTGGGTGAGTTCCTCGCGAAGGACCCCGACTTCAACTCTGGGATGAATCTGTATTCCTATACATCTGGTGATCCAATCAACCGCCAGGATCTCAGTGGAGAGAGTGAAACTCTCAACACAGTGAGCTTGTGGATGGGCGTTGCGGGGATGCTCGCTGGCTTCTTCGGCCCCGCGGGCATGGCAATTGGAGCGCTTGCAGCGATTGGGTCGGCGGTCGTACAAGGCATAGCTATCGCTCAGCAGGGCGAGAAGCCTTCGGTCGCGCAATGGATCGGTGTGGGTGCCACGGCATTCTTCGGGGTAGTGGGCGGTTGGTCGTCGATCAAGGCGCTCAAGGATCTGAAATGGTTCGTGAGCAATAAATCAAGAAGGCTGCAGGCAGCGGATGCCGGGTTTTCGACAAAGAACAAATTAGTCACTGGCGCATGTATTATCAGTTGGGGCTGCGCCGCCGCTATCCGCACAGAGGGCGCGCGAGTTCGCCAGTGGATTGGCTCGGAAAACGCGGCTCAAGCCAACCGTGGGCTAATGCAGGGCGGAGTGATTCAAGGCAGAAAGGGCTTCTTCCTTCGACTCTTCGCTCCCGGCGGCTGATCAAGATCTGCCTCCGGCGGCTGACCCGTGTCGTCCCGAGCATGTGACCGTGTTCGTGCCGAGCCCGTGACCCGTGTTCGTTCCGTGCAACAGACCCGTGTTCGTTCCGTGCAACAGACCCGTGTTCGTTCCGTGCAACAGACCCGTGTTCGTTCCGTGCAACAGACCCGTGTTCGTTCCGTGCAACAGACCCGTGTTCGTTGTCAGCAACTGGAGAGGTACGCGGCCTTCAGACTCTCGTTGCCCGGTTGTGGCAACCCAAAGAAGCTAGTTGCCCGGTTGTGGCAACTTTTTGGGTGTTGAAAGTTGTCACAACCGGGCAACGTGGGAAATCCGAGTGCCACAACCGGGCAACGACTTAGCGTGTGTGACAGGTGGACGCATGGGTAGGGAGTTTCGTCTGACTACTCCCGGTGGCTGATCCGCGTACGCACTTAAACCGCAGCGGGCGACCAGGCAGTGAAAGTTGCTGCTTGGCCGGGGCTATTCACGAAGGTCCACAGCGTTGCGTTGTGAATCATGAAGCGAGATCCGTCGAGCGCCTGTCTTTCGCCGCTGTAGTCACGGACTACTCCGGTGGCCAGTGCCGCACCCAGCGCCGACGCGCGGGCATCACGGTGTTCGGGGGCCGCGCTCAACCGCGACGGCAAACCGATCAGTTGATCCACAGTGGTCTTCCACAGCGCGGCGGCTGCTTCGTTCGCGTATGTGAACACGGGGTCGGCTGCCCCATCATGTGCGAGTACTACCGCCTCAAGCGCATCAAGTCGGCGTGCATCCTCGAGGTCATCGCCAGTCCGCGGGATGAGTTCGTGTCCGACGCGCACGGCGTAACTATCGAGCAGTTCTCGGATGAGTTCAGCGCGCGACATAGCCACCGTCGACAGTAAACACGCTCCCGGTGCAGAATGATGCGGCGTCGCTGAGCAGCCAGCAGACGAGTTCGGCAACCTCATCCGCCGTGCCAAGACGGCCCAGCGGATGCAATGCGGCGGTCACGGCGTACGACTCCGGCGTGCGACGGCTCTCGAGCAAGGGAGTGTCGATATAGCCGGGCGCCACGGCATTAACACGGATCCCGTCACCCGCATGATCAAGCGCTGCTGCTTTGGTGAGACCGATCACGCCGTGCTTGGCGGCAACATATGGAGACGAGCCGTTCTTGCCCACGAGCCCCATGATTGAGGACATGTTCACGATTGAGCCGCCGGAGGTCATTACGGCAATTTCGGCTCGAGTGCAGAAGAACACGCCATCAAGATTGACGGCCATGACACTGCGCCAGGCCTCCGTGGCTGTGTGTCCGACCGGAGCCGAAGGGGACGCAATGCCGGCGTTGTTTACGGCACCATCGAGGCGGCCATACCGCTCGATGATCGCCGCCACAGCGTGATCAACGGCGTGCGGATCGGCGACATCCAGGGTCAGTGCCAGCGCATCAGCGCCGGATGCCTCGATCTGGGCGACTACCGAGGCTGCGGCGGCACCGGATATGTCAGCCACGGCCACGGCTGCTCCGCGGGCTGAGGCCAGCAGCGCGCACGCGGCGCCGATCCCGGCACCCGCTCCGGTGACGAGGATGACCTTGCCGTTGAGGTTCAGCTGCATGTACGCCCCTAAATGTGTTGCGTTCGACACTAGCCCAAGTCTTCCCACCAGCACCGTGAGCCGTCATTATTGAGCCACACTCCCGAGGAGGACAACCATGCTCACCAAGCGCTCCGTATTTGAACCCAGTGTGTGGCAAAAGGACGAGCTCTATGCTGAGGCGATCGCTTCAGATGAGCGCTTGTGGGTCCCCGCCTCGCAGGAGGGCGCGTGGTTGCGCCCACTGATCTTCGACACCTCGCAAGGTATGTGGGTCAACATCACCCGCATCCGCAAAGAAGGCTTTATCAGCCGTCATGCGCATCCCTCGCCCGTGCACGGCATGGTCCTCAAGGGCTCGTGGTACTACGCCGAACGCGATTGGATAGCCACCGAGGGCACCTATATCTTCGAACCGCCTGGCGACGTGCACACACTTATGGGCACCGCGGAGGAGTCCTACACCTTGTTCATGATTCACGGCACGCTCGTCGAGCTCGACGAGGACGGCAAGCCAATCAAGTATGGCGACGTCTTCAATCGGATCGAGCAGGCAGCCGATCACTTCGAGAACGTCGGCCTCGGCCGCGACTTCGTCAAGCAGTTCATCCGCTAACGCAAGAGAACCCCGGAGCGACTGTCCCGGGGTTCTCTTGCGTTGTGCGGTTATGCCTTGGGCTGAGGAGTCCAGCGCAGGTAGGGCTTGACTTCTTCTACTTCACCGAAACGCGCGCGGGCATCATCGGTTGACATCGCGGGGGACACGATGACGCGGTCGCCCGGCTTCCAGTCGACTGGCGTCGAAACTGGTGCACTGTCGGTGACCTGCAGCGCGTCGATCACGCGGAGAATTTCATTGAAGTTGCGGCCGACCGACTTCGGGTAGGTGAGTGTGAGTCGCACCTTGTTGTTGGGGTCGATGATGAATACGGAACGCACGGTCGAGGTGTCGCCCTCGCCTGGGTGAATCATGTCGTACGCCTCGGACACTGCGCGTGACTCGTCGGCGATGATCGGGAAGTTGAGGTCAGTGCCACCTACGTCGCCGATGTCACCGGCCCAGCCGCGATGCGACTCGACGGGATCAACAGAGACCGCAATCGTCTTGACGTTGCGCTTGGCAAACTCTGACTGCAGTGCAGCTGTGCGCCCGAGCTCGGTGGTGCAGACCGGGGTGAAATCAGCGGGGTGACTGAAGAACACTGCCCATGCGCCCTGCTTCCAGTCATGGAAAGTGATGGCGCCTTCTGTGGTCTCTGCAGTGAAGTTGGGGGCCACATCGCCCAAGCGGATCGACACGTAGTGCTCCTTCATAGGTGTACGGAATCTTTCGCACGCTTCTCACGCGACTGGCCTAAGCCTCTCAGGCGATACGCCGAAAGATCAAATCGGGTAAGGGTTTTTCCGTTGTGGAACGCACACTCTTAGTTGTTGCAGATTGTTTGCAAGTAACGTAATGATGGATTACTTGCTGCGATCTAGCGTTCGGTAGATCCGCACTTTGAGAAGCCCCTCCTGTGGCGGGGCGGGAGTAGCCCAAAGGGCCACACGAATTCGTACTGGTTGACCTGTGGTGACGATTGTGACGCCACCACAAGCACTTCGCTTGACTACCACTGCGTTGTCATCCACCGAAAGCCCAGCAATGCCGGTCCAGTCAATGTAGGCGCGCACGGTGTGACCGCGATTCGTCTGCACCCCGCAAGGCAAGATTCGGGTGCGCCCACTGCGAGCCACTGCGCTAGGGAATCCGGCGTATTGGATGATGCGTTGGGGGTTCTTAGCCATCTGAATACCGCTGATTGTTCGCCACCAACTGGATTCGGCCTCAGATCGAACAGTCTTGATGCGAATCTGCCAGCTCTTGGTGGCATCAAGACCGCTGATCACGTACGAGTGGGCACGAGTCCAGGCAGTGTGAGCGGCGGCGTAAGTGCCGCCCGTGAGTGTCCACTCGATCTGGAAATTGATCGGCAAGCCATAGGGGTCAGCAGGTGCGCTCCAGCGCAAGAGGATTGCCCGGTCTCCCGCAATTGCTGTGACATCTCGCGGCGGAGATGGGCGAAGGCGTCCACCGGGATTCGCAGTAAACGCGGGTCCGAGGGCAGACCAAGCCCCCCACCCGTTCTCGTTGAGTGCACGCGCCTGGAGTCGGTAGGTCATAAACGGCATGAGGGTGTACGACACGACCTTGTCGCTCACGGGCACACAAGCTGGTTCTTGCGGTGTGCATTCGTCATTCCAGCCCAGATCAATCCACGTATTTCCGTTGTCCTTCGTTGCGCGAAGTCCATAGCCGAGCAACATCACGCCACCGTCGCTGACGGGTGGGTTCCAATCCACGAACGTGCGTTCGCCGTCGGAGCTAGTCCACACACCATGGACATCAAGAGGAGGGCCGGGCACGGTGCTCGCAGCAGCTGGCGAGGAAATGCCAACCATCGCCAGACTGGTCGCCATAGCGACGATGGCAAGAACGTGACGAGTCCTCATATCTTCAGAGTATTCCTATGCCTGCTGGGATGCCTTCCCCACAAGTGGACGCGACTTGCGCGAAATGCCGGGCAACACGTGACCGAGTCGGCAGGATGGGTGCGTGCCCGGACCGAGCAAGACCCTCTCACCCCCATTGCCGCGCAGCTCCAAGCTGCTCATCGGCCTCTTCGTTGTGTTAACGATCCTCAACGTGGCGGGTGCGTTCCTGTCGGATAAGTCGCTGCAGCACTACACCAAGCCGCTACTCATGCCAGTGCTGCTTCTGGCTGTCCTGTTCGCAGCCGGGGTCGCCTTACGAGGGTTTGTCGGGCTTTGGCTTGTCATCGGCATGTTCTTCGGCTGGCTCGGCGATTTAGCGCTCATGGGATCCGGCGATGTGTGGTTCGGCCTGGGCATGGGCGGATTCCTGCTCATGCAGATCTGCTACATCGTGGCGCTCCTCCGCATTGGACGCCCCGGATTCGTGCGTGCTTGGCCGTTTGCCTCGGTTCCGTATGTCCTGCTCTGGATCGTTATGAACTTCTTCCTCTGGAGTGCTGCGGGGACCTTCGCCGTACCAGTGCTCATCTACAGTGCGGCCCTGGTCCTGATGGGAATCCTCGCTCTCAACGCAGTCTTGGCGATGAAGCACTGGTGGATCGCGTTGGGGGGTCTGCTCTTTGTGATCTCTGATGGAGTGCTCTCGCTTGCAGCCTTCAATCGCATCT
The DNA here is from genome assembly GCA_903850745.1 of uncultured bacterium. Taxonomy (GTDB): domain Bacteria; phylum Actinomycetota; class Actinomycetes; order S36-B12; family S36-B12; genus CAINMH01. Next base: position 12,211 of record CAINMH010000185.1, on the reverse strand, counting down.
CCGACTCGCCGTGGACCGACGCCGTGGTGATGTCGACTTACTGTGCCGCTCAACTCATTATTACGATCAGCATCGCCCGATGGGTCCGAACAGCAGACGAACTACGTCCCGGCTGACTACTCTTCGAGGGTGAGCGCCCCCTCTGTGCATAAGCCTGTCCGCGTCAAGTCCACCTGGATCACCTATCTGCTGATGGGGGCCTACGGCCTTTGGGTCTACACCTTTGGTGCCACGCAGGTGCTATTGCGAGAAGAGCAGGGCACGTCGCGAACCATTGCGGCCCTGCATGGAAGTGCGTGGGCGCTTGGTCTCGTGATCATGTCCTTCTTCAATGCGCGCGTCACCGCAGCGCTCGGACGTGGCAAGACCATGCGACTTGGTGCCTTGATCATGATTCTCGGCGCATTGCTCTACACGAGTGGTTTGCCTACCGCTGTCACACTTTTTGCGACGGTCGTCGTAGCAATCGGTGGTGCGCTTGTGATCGCGGGCGTGAGCGCATTTCTCTCCATGCAGCAGGGGCTGGCGGCTCCGGCGTCCCTCTCGGAGGCCAATGGAATCGGCGCGCTTCTCGGGCTAATTGGCGCCTTCACTGTTGGGCTATTCGTGATATTGACTCTGGGCTGGCGCCCGGCGGTCTGGTTGTTAGTGGTCTACCTCGTCATTCTCGAACTGGTACGTGGGCGCAACGTGGCCGAGTACAACATCGGCGAGATCGCCCATCAGGCTGGACGCGTGCGGGATCTCCCGCCCATCTTTTGGTGGACAGCCTTCACCATGTTGCCGGCGGCGGGTGTGGAGTACTGCGTTGCCCTGTGGAGTGCAGATCTCCTGCAAGATCGCGGCAACCTGGGTTCTGGCGCAGCTGCGGCTGCGCTCGCCTGCTTCGGCGTCGGTTTGACGCTCGGACGTTTCCTCGGCGGCCGTGTCGCGGAGCGAGTAGATCCAGAACGTCTCCTCGCAGGCGCCTTTGCAGTATCGGGTGTGGGTCTACTCATCTTGTGGACCACCTCGAATCCGGTGGTGATGATGATCCTGTTGGTCGTGATTGGTCTCGGTGTCGCTCTGCAATGGCCCTTGGCAATTGGTCGCAGCATCCGGTGCGCCCCCGATCTGTCTGATCGCGCCTCCGGCACTGCCATCGTGGCCGCGGGATTGTCCATCATGGTGGCCCCATTTGCCCTTGGCGCGATGGCTGATGCGTGGGGCCTGCGTACTGCATTCCTCGTGGTCCCAGTTCTCGCTGCCCTCGGCGTCGTACTCGTTCTTTTCCGTCCCGTACCCGCCCTGCCCACGGGTCAGTCCACCACCACATAAGTCCCATCCGGCCCAGCCGTAACCGAACCGTGACTGCCACTAGGTGGTTGAAAGTGGAGGGAAGTGGGGTAGAGTGGTCCGATCGGGTGCCTAAAGGGGGCGCTGGGGTGTGATGGGAGGTGGCTGCCATGTTCTTGGGCACCCATACCCCGCGCCTCGACGAGAAGGGGCGACTTGTCCTTCCGGCCAAGTTCCGTGAGGAGCTCGCCGGGGGAGTAGTGCTCACTAAGGGCCAAGATCGTTCGGTCGTGGTGTGGCCGCAGGCCGAGTTCGTCCTGTATGCCGATCGCCTCTCTGACTCCTCCCGATCCGATGCCAAGGCCCGTGCCTATCTGCGGGTGCTGTTTTCCAGTGCGTGTGATGAAATCCCCGACCGGCAGGGGCGCGTCACGGTGCCCCCAGCGCTGCGTGACTACGCCGGGCTCGACCGTGAAGTGGTGGTCGTCGGCAACGGTGCCACCTGCGAGATCTGGGCCACAGAAGCCTGGAACGCCTACCTCAGTCAGCAAGAAGTCGCCTATTCGGACCTGTCCGAGGAGGTGGTGCCGGGACTTATCTGAACTGTCCGACGAGGTCTCCTCCCGCCCTGACCACTTGGCGCCACTTCCCCGGCGCCCAGCGACAAGCGGGCGGGGGCCTGGCCGGACAGCAGACCCAGCACCACATCGCTTCACCTAAAGAGGAGAACCACAGCAGATGACCGTCATCGACAGCCCCGCACCTGGGCTGAGCGACTCTAAGCCGCCAAAAGTGGCCCGCGTACGTCACGCCGCAATCGCGGCATCAGCGGGCATTGCCACGGGGTTGCTTGTGGGAATCGCCGTCGCCTTCGCCGGCCGGTGGACATAAGAGTCATGACTATCGCGCCGCATCACGAGCCGGTCATGCGTGACCGTGTGCTCACATTGCTGGCCCCAGCTCTCGCACACGATGCAGTTCTGATTGACGCGACCGTTGGTCTCGGCGGCCACACCGAAGCCGCTTTGGAACGTTTCCCACAGTTGCGCGTCATCGGCCTCGACCGAGACCCGCACGCACTAGCGCATACTCAGGCTCGACTCGAGACGTATGCGGACCGCATCACTCTTGTGCACGCCGTCTACGACGAGATCCCTGAGGTGCTCGAGAGTCTCGGTATCCGCGAGGTGCAAGGCATTCTCTTTGATCTTGGCGTCTCTTCGATGCAGCTCGACATGACAGACCGTGGCTTCGCCTACTCAGTGGACGCACCACTTGATATGCGAATGGATCCGACCATCGGTATCACTGCGGCAGAGATACTCAACACGTATCCAGCACAGGATCTGGCTCGTATTTTGCGCGAGTATGGTGAAGAGCGTTTTGCTAAGCGCATCGCTGATCATGTGGCGCGCGCGCGAGTGCAAGAACCATTCGACACCAGCGCACGCTTGGTAGATCTCATCCGCAACGCAATCCCAGCACCGGCTCGTCGTACGGGTGGCAATCCGGCCAAACGCACCTTCCAAGCCTTACGCATCGAGGTCAACGGTGAACTCGATGCTTTGCGTGCCGCGATCCCGGCGGCACTCGAGAGCCTGTGCGTGGGTGGGCGCATTGTGGTGATGTCCTACCAGTCCCTCGAAGACCGCATTGTGAAATCCGCGCTCAATGTGGGTACGCGAATTGATGTGCCGCATGGACTGCCGATTATTCCCGTGGACAAGCAGCCGTGGCTTTCCCTTATGACACGTGGAGCCGAGAAGGCTGACGATGCCGAGATTGAGGCAAACTCCCGTGCTGCTTCGGTTCGGGTGCGGTGTGCTGAGCTACTGCGGCATCCCAAGGTGGCCGCATGAGTGCGATCAGCCCACCGATCTCGCGCCGATCGAGTCGAACACCCACTCGACCCCTCACTCGACGAAGTGCCCGTGCAGCGCAAGCGTCTGTGGAGACAGTTCAGGTCGCTCCGCGCAAGCGAGTAACCCCGGTAAGAGCCGGGGTTTTCGGTGTTTTTGTCGGAGTAATTCTCCTCCTGGGTCTCATCGCACTCCTGGTGATCAATACCTCGCTCGCCCAGGGCGCTTTCCGTATCAGTGAACTCACCAAGCAGGCGACCGAGCTCACACAGCAGCGGCAGGCGCTGGAGAAGCAGCTTGCCGAACAGCAGATGCCGGCCGTTCTGGAACAGCGCGCCCGTGCGATGGGCATGATTCCGCATAGTGTCCCGGTGTTCCTTCGGCTCTCTGATGGGGCAATTCTCGGTAAGGCGATTCCGCAGGTAGCGCAAGCGCAGCCGGTGATTGACCCGAACTCCACAACACCGATGGGGCAAATGACACCCGATCAGTGGACTCCATGGATCGAACCGGGTGTTGCGCCATGAGTAACCCAACCGGCGTACGTCCCCGAGGTGACCGCGACCCACGTCGTGAATATGACCGGTATCGCGATGAGGACTATGACGATTACGTAGATCGAGATCCTCGTGATCGACATCCGCGGGGGACACCACCTTCACGTCGCCCACCGCGCCGACCCACCACGCTCGTCCTCGCCAGTCATCGGCGCCGGGCGGGCGTGATGCTCGTTGTGACCCTCATCGCGGTGACCATTTTTGTCGGTCGGCTAGTCGATCTGCAGGTCGTCCGCGGCGGAACGCTCGCCGCGGAAGGCTTGGATCAGCGCCTCCGCACAGTCGAACTCCTCGCACCTCGTGGTTCTATCACCGACATCAACGGTGTGCCATTGGCCGTATCCATGGACAGCGTGAATGTCACCGTGGATCAGACATTGGTCACTGATCCAGCAGTAACGGCAGCGGCCCTTGCGCCCGAACTGGGCATATCGGTTACCGAACTTCAGGCAAGTTTGACTGGCGATAGACGATTTGCATACGTTGCCAAGGACATTACGCCGGATTCATGGCGACGAATTGACGCATTGTCACTTCCGGGAATCTACCCAGAGAAGACGACTACGCGTTCCTATCCGGTCGGCGGTGTAGTCGGCAACGTCGTGGGATTCGTGGGATCTGAGGGCAAAGGCATTGAAGGTCTTGAGTACTCCCTCGATGACGTGCTTGCCGGAGTGAACGGAACCTCGACGTTCGAGCGGGGCGCGGCCGGGCCGGCGATCCCCAACGGCGCGGGGAGCACCACGGATGCGGTGGCAGGTGCGAACGTACGTCTCACTATCGATGGCGACATCCAGTACGTCGCGCAGCGTGTCATCGCTGATGCGGTTGCCGCGTCTGGCGCGGAGAGTGGCACCGTCGTGGTCTTGAATCCGCGCACCGGACAGATTCTCGCGCTGGCGACAGTGCCGACGGTTGACTCTAATGAGCCAGGGGATTCACTGGCCGAGGACCGCGGTAACCGGGCAATTTCTTCTGCCTACGAGCCTGGATCCACCGCCAAGATCATGACCATGGCGGCCTTGCTCAACGAAGGGGTGGTTACGCCCACCGACAGGTTCGAGATTCCGCCAACGTTGACCATCCAAGGAAAAGAGTTCCACGACAACGAGGAGCACGGGACGCTGAACCTGAGCCTCACCGAAATTCTCGCCCAGTCCAGCAACATCGGAACGATCCTTGCTGCCCAGAAACTTCCGAGCCAAGAGACTCTCTACAACTACCAACGCAAGTTCGGGATCGGCGAGTCGACAAACTCGGGTCTTCCGGGCGAGAGCGCTGGTCTCCTTCCCGCCCCCAAAGACTGGTCAGGCACCACGTTCCCCACTCTCGCGTTCGGGCAAGGTCTGGCGTTGACGCCGCTTCAGAGTGCCGTGACGTTTGCGACAATCGCTAACGGTGGGGTGCGCGTCCAACCCTCGATCGTTGCGGACTACACCCAGGCTGACGGCACTGTCGTGCTACCCACTGCTCCTCAACGCACCGAGGTGGTGAGTTCGCAGACCGCTGCGACGCTGACCCAAATGCTGAAGGAAGTTGTGTCAGAGCGCGGCACCGCACCTCTCGCCGCGATCCCCGGTTATCAGGTAGCAGGCAAGACGGGCACTGCACAATTCGTCGATCCGACGTGTGGTTGTTACAACGGCGTCATGTCTGCCTTTGACGGTTTCGCACCTGCGGACAACCCGGCTTTGGTGATTGGTGTTTCCATAGTGCGCCCGAAATACTCGATCTACGGAATCGCGCCTTCGGTGTTTCGGCAAGTGATGGCCTACGCACTTCAGGTGCTGCAGATTCCACCCACATCGACTCCCTCCACCTCCACCACTGCCGGGAGGTAGTTGTGGTTGCGCCCCGTCCCTCGGTGTCGCGCCCCCTCGCGGGCGCGATTGCGGCATTGGCGGCTGATGGCGCAACTGCGATCGCTCACGGGGGACTCACGGGCAACGTCACCGGCATAACTCTGGATTCGCGGGCTGTACAGCCGGGTGACATCTTCGCGGCACTTCCGGGTGCGTTCACGCATGGCGCTTTGCACTCTGCACAAGCTGCATCGCGGGGTGCAGTGGCCGTGTTCACTGATCCGGCAGGACGCTCGGATGCAGAGGCGACAGGCCTCGCGGTCATCGTGGTGGATAACCCGAGGCAGCACCTCGGGGCGCTATCCGCGTGGACGTACGGAAACCCTGCAGCCAAGTTAAAGATTGTCGGAATCACCGGAACGAATGGCAAGACGACGATTACGTATTTGTTGGAAGCAGCATTCCGTCGACTTGGCGTCCTGACTGGTGTCATTGGCACGACGGGCATTCATATCGGCGATGAGCGCATTGACTCGGTGCGGACCACCCCAGAATCACCGGACTTACACGCGATCCTTGCGTTGATGGTCGAACGCGGCGTACAGGTAGTCGCCATGGAGGTGTCAAGTCATTCGCTGGTACTTGGCCGAGTAGACGGACTTCGAGTCGATGTTGCGTGCTTCACGCATCTGAGCTGGGACCATATCGATTTTCACCATGACATGGAGTCGTATTACCGCGCGAAGGCGTCGCTGTTCGCACCGCATCGCACCATAAGTGCTGTAATCGGAACTGACGACTCATGGGGCACACGGTTGGCGCATGAGTGTGCTGTCCCCTTGGTGACAGTCGCACACCAACATGCGGATTGGACCGTCACGTCGGTTGACTCTGGATCCGACGGGTTGCAACGTGTAACCGTGAATGGCCCAAACGGCGCTCTCACATTTGACCTTGGCCTGCCTGGAGATTTCAATGTGATGAATGCATTGGAGGCTGCTGCATGCGTCGAGACTTTGGGTTTTGACACAGCCACCGCAGTACAAGCATTCGGCGACGTACATGTCCCAGGACGCATGGAACGCATCGACCGTGGACAGCCTTTCCTCGCTCTGGTCGACTATGCGCATAGCCCCGATGCGATTCGTCGAGTTCTGGAGTCCCTTCAATCGACAGTGTCGGGTCGCATCATCGTGGTCCTCGGCTGCGGAGGAGATCGCGATCGAGAGAAGCGGCCGGGCATGGGTGCCGCTGCCGTAAAGGGCGCCGACATCGTCATCGTGACTGATGACAATCCACGAAGTGAGGATCCAGACGCCATTAGAGCAGCGCTCCTTTCCGGCATCACTTCGGCTGGCCCCGCCCGCGCAAATGATGTGCGAGAAATCGCCGATCGCGCCCAAGCCATCACGACAGCCGTCGAACTTGCTGAACCAAGCGATGTGGTTCTGGTCCTTGGAAAGGGCCACGAGCAAGGCCAAGAGGTCTCTGGAGTGATCCACGAATTCGATGATCGTGTGGTCCTGGCTGCTGCTCTGGAGGGTCGCGCATGATTCCCATGACCACACGGCAAATCGCGTTGACTGTCGGCGGCGCACTCATAGATGCAACAGGTGACGAAGTGGTGACCTCTGTCTATTCGGACTCCCGGGACGTCGTCGGCGGGTCGCTGTTTGTTGCGATCGCAGGAGAACGTGTCGATGGCCATGACTTTTCCCCGCAAGTCTTTGCCGCTGGAGCAAGTTCGATCCTCGCTACACGCCCCGTCGGAGGTCCGGCGATCATCGTGCCCGATCCGGTTGCTGCGTTAGGGCGCTTAGCCGCGTACGCACTCACACGTCTTGACGTCACGGTAGTTGCAGTCACAGGTTCTAGCGGCAAGACAAGCACTAAGGACCTCATCTCTCAGGTTGTCGACCCGCCCGTGGTGGCGCCCATTGGTTCGTTCAACACTGATGTGGGACTTCCCCTGACTGTTCTTCGTGCCGATGAACACACTCGCGTTCTGGTCGTGGAGATGGGAATGCGCGGTCTTGGTCATATTCGAACTCTGACGCAGATCGCGCCGCCAGATATCGCTGTAGTGACCAACGTGGGTACGGCTCACCTCGAACTTCTCGGATCTCAGGCAGGCATTGCACAAGCCAAGGGCGAGATAGTTGAGTCGCTCACCGCAGATGGCATTGCGGTCCTCAACGCAGATGATCCCTTTGTCATGGGAATGAGTGCGCGCACAAGTGGACGCATAGTGACGTACGGGCTCTCGGATGACTCTGACGTGCAGGCGCAGAGCATCGTCCTCGATGACTTGGCGCGCCCGAGTTTTGTCTTGCGTCATGGCACGGACTATGGCTGGGTCACGATGTCTATGCACGGTGCTCACCAGGTGCCTAATGCCTTGGCTGCAGCGGCCGTGGGATTCAGTCTGGGGCTCGATATGGAGACAGTGACGCGAAGATTGGCGGCAGCCGAACCCCGTAGCAAATGGCGCATGGAAGTGTCGGAGTGCTCGGACGGGCTAGTGGTCATCAATGACGCCTACAACGCCAATCCTGAGTCGATGCGAGCAGGTCTCGAGGCGCTTGCTGCGATGGGTGATGGTCGTGGCACGTGGGCCGTCCTTGGCGAAATGCGCGAGATTGGGCCCACAAGCGCAGCCGAACATGCGGCCATGGGCGTTTTTTGCCAACAACTGGGGATCACTCACATCGTAGCTGTGGGGGAGGGGGCTCGTCCGATTGCTGAGGCCGCAGCGGGGGGTTCCAGTGAAGTCCTGTGGGTGCCTGATCCCGCCTCGGCTCTTGACCACATCGGGAGACACGTACACCCCGGAGATGCTGTCTTGATCAAAGCTTCGCGTTCCATCGGCTTGGATGTCATTGCAGCCGGACTACTCGAAGGGAGAAGCGCGTGAAACTGGTCGTCCTCGCTGGCGGCCTCGCCATCCTCGTAGCCCTGCTGGGAACGCCCCTGCTCATTAAGTTCCTTCGTCGCCACGGATATTCGCAGGCGATCAGGGTCTCGACTGACGGGGAGCCCTATCCGGCGCACGAGGGCAAGAAGGGCACCCCATCGATGGGTGGGCTCGCGATCATTGCGGGTGTACTCAGTGCCTATGCCGGCACTCACCTCGTCTTTTGGACGCCACCCACTGCATCGGGACTTTTGGTGTTGTGGCTGCTCGTCGGTCTCGGCGGTGTGGGTATGGCCGATGACTACTTGAAGATCTTCAAGCAACGCAGTACCGGATTGCGGGCACGCACCAAGCTCATTGGTCAGGCTGTCGTCGCGATCTCTTTTGCTTTTCTTTCCGTGCAGTTCGCTGACTCGAGCGGATTGACACCCGCTTCGCAGGCGGTGTCATTTGTACGTGACACGTCGCTTGTGTTGCCGCTCGCAGTGTTCGTGCTGTGGGTGTGGTTCCTCGTTACGGCAACCACTAACGGAGTCAATCTGACTGACGGGCTTGACGGTCTCGCGACTGGCGCCGCAACAATGACTTTTGCGGCGTACATCCTCATCTCGATCTGGCAGTTCGGACAGAACTGTTCTTATGCCGTCACTGCATCGTGTTATCCGACGCCAAATCCGCTGGACCTCGCGATTATTGCGGCGGCATTAGCCGGAGCTTGCTTCGGATTCCTGTGGTGGAACGCCGCCCCAGCGCGCATTTTCATGGGTGACACCGGTTCGTTGGGCATCGGTGGCGCAATCGCTGGCCTCGCGATTCTGAGTCGGACCGAACTTCTGCTCGCTCTTCTCGGTGGACTCTTCTTGATCGTCGTACTTTCGGTCATCGGTCAGGTCGGGTCCTACAAGATCCTGCACCGTCGCATGTTCCGCATGGCTCCGCTACACCATCACTTCGAAATGAAGGGATGGCCGGAGGTTCAAGTCACCGTACGATTCTGGATTCTGCAGGGGCTGTGTATCGGAGCGGGTCTAGTGCTGTTTTATGGCGAATGGGTTCGCTCGTGATCGAACGGCTCAGGCGTGATTCCGACTGGTCGTCGTGTCACGTAACCGTTGTGGGCGTGGGTGTGGCGGGTTCTGCTGCCACTCGCGCTCTGTGCGCTGTTGGAGCCAATGTCACTGCTATCGATTCGGGAACTGGACCTGAACAAGAGGAACGCGCTTCGGCATTGACCGCTCTCGGAGCGAAAGTGCGCTTAGGTGCGCCACCGGAAATTCCAGCGGGAACCGATGTCGTGCTCACCTCCCCGGGCCTGCGCCCCAGTGCCCCCGTGCTCATGGCGGCCACAGCTTCGGGAATGCCCATCTGGGGCGAACTCGAACTCGCATGGCGTCTGCGCAGTACAACAAGGCCTGCGCCGTGGTTGTGCGTGACCGGCACCAATGGGAAAACGACTACGACATTGATGCTCGACTCGATATTGCGCGCCGCTGGGTTGCGTTCTGTGGCAGCGGGCAATATCGGCACGTCCCTGGTGGACATCGTGATGGCTGACGATGCTGAAGTCATTGCCGTCGAGGTCAGCGCCACTCAGATGCCATTTGTTGCACATTGGAGCCCGTATGCGGCGGCATGTTTGAATCTCGCTCCCGATCACGTCGATTTCTTTGGCGGTGGTGAGCAGGGGATGCGCGACTATGCATTCAATAAGGCGCGTGTGTACGAAGGCACCGAAGTTGCTGCCATCTATAACGGTGACGAAGAGACAACCCGACAGATGGTGGAAAACGCTGAGGTCGCCGAAGGCTGCCGTGCGATCGGATTCACGCTCGCGGTCCCAGGTCCGGCCATGCTGGGCATCGTGGAAGACATGCTCGTCGACCGTGCTTTTGGTCCGGAACGCAGTGATGAGGCGGTCGAACTCGCCAATGTCTCGGACGTGCGCTCGGCGGCTCCGCCGTATATCTCGAATGCGCTCGCGGCGGCAGCACTGGCTCGGTCCTATGGAGTGCCAGCAGATGCTGTCGCTCGCGGGCTTCAGGCATTTACGCCTGCGCCTCATCGCATTGCCACGGTCGGCGTCTGTGCTGGAGTCACGTATGTGGACGACTCCAAGGCCACCAATACCCACGCGGCGGAGACCTCATTGCGAGCTTTTGGTTCGGTGGTGTGGATCGCAGGTGGCCAGGCGAAGGGCCAGTCATTCGACGAACTAGTGCAGGGTCAGGCCCATCGCATGCGGGGAGTGGTCCTCCTAGGTGTAGATCGAGGTGTCATTCGTGCGTCACTTGCGCGACACGCGCCGGATGTCCCCGTGATCGATATCGACCGGACCGACACTGATGTGATGGGCGCTGTGGTGGCTGCGGCTTCGCGTCTGGCGAAGCCGGGCGATGTAGTGCTGCTCGCGCCAGGGTGCGCCTCATGGGACATCTTCCGTGACTACGGACACCGAGGCGATGCTTTCGCGGCTGAGGTTGCTGCGATGGGAGGTGACCCGCAGTGAGTTCCGAAACCATGCCTCGAGGAAATTCCAATCGTCCGCGAACTTCCCCGAGCAAGACTTCCTCTCGCGTAAGCCGGTCGCGTCGATTCTTGGACAATCCGCATGGGCTCTATCACCTGCTCATGGGTGCCACCATTTTGCTGCTCATCCTCGGCGTAGTCATGGTCCTTTCCGCCTCGAGCATCTTGAGTTTTAGAGAGACAGGTTCTCCTTACACGATTGCGCAGCGGCAGGCCCTGTTCGCTGGAGTTGGACTCGTGCTCATGGCGGTGGCCATGCGTCTGCCGGTCGCGACGTGGCGCAAAGTTGCGTTACCGGTCTTGATCGTCGCAGTGGTGCTGCTCGTACTAGTGCTCATTCCGGGCATCGGTGTAGTCGTCAATGGGCAACGCAACTGGATTGACATCGCCGGTCCGTTCCGATTGCAGCCCTCTGAGTTTGCGAAATACGCACTTGTCTTGTGGTCCGCCGATCTGTTAGCCCGCCGTGAAGGCCGTCTCGATACGTGGAAGCGCTTGTTGATGCCGCTGCTCCCGGTGTCGTGCCTGCTCATCGGGCTTGTCCTGCTTGAGGGCGACTTCGGTAACGTGCTCATGTTGGTGGCAATCGTTGTCGGTGTCCTCTTTGCCGCAGGCGCGCCCATGCGTCTGTTCGCGGTACTCGGAGGATTCTTCGCTGTGGCTGTGGTGGCGCTGACGTTCGCAGCTCCTCATCGCATGTCGAGGTTCACGATCTGGCTAGATCCGCATAGTGATCCCCTTGGCGATGGGTATCAGCTCATTCAGGGGCAATACGCGCTGGGCTCAGGTGGGCTGTGGGGTGTTGGACTTGGCGCGAGCCGGGAGAAGTGGGGATCCTTGCCCGAAGCACACACCGACTTCATCTTCCCTGTGATTGGTGAAGAACTCGGCCTCGTGGGCACTGTGGCGCTATTGGTGCTATTCGCGGCAATAGCTGTGGCCACCTTCCGACTAGCCACGATCTCAACTCGGTTCTACGTGCGGCTTGCGGCGGCGGGTGTGGGTTCGTGGCTCGTCGTGCAGGCAGTGGTCAACATTGGTGCAGTGCTTGGCCTCTTGCCGATCGCAGGCGTGCCGTTGCCGCTTGTTTCGTACGGTGGTTCATCGCTGATACCCACGCTTGTGGCACTGGGCATGCTCATGTCCTTTGCGCGCACCGAGCAGCCGACTGAACGGCGCACACCTGTCCGGAGTCAATGACATGCGGGTACTTCTCGCAGGTGGTGGCACGGCAGGGCATATCGAACCTGCGATGAACTTGGCCGATGCATTGCGTCG
>CAINMH010000184.1 GCA_903850745.1 uncultured bacterium | reverse complement strand
GCATTGCCAGTTACGACATTGCCACGACGACATGGTCAAGCATGGGCACGTTCGACGTCACGCCCGAACTCGTGCGCGCATCGCCCTCGGGCGATCTCTACGCCGGCGGCGCCTTCACCAGCGCTAACTCCGCCCCGTTCTCTTCCTCCATTGCCATGTGGAATGGCACCTCATGGGCAGGCCTCGGTGGCGCCAGCGAAATCCTTGACGGGCAGGTGTACGCCATGGCGTTCGGGCCGGACGGCTCGTTGTATGCCGGCGGCACATTCACGATAACGGCTGGTTCAACCCCAACCCAACTGAATTACGTCGCCAAATGGACCGGCACTGCGTGGCAGCCGCTTGGCACGGGAGTTAATGCCCGCGTGCGGAGTATCGCGGTCGACTCTGAGAGCAATGTCTACGTTGCCGGGGACTTCACTCAAGCGGGGTCGACCAGCGTGTCTTACATCGCGAAGTGGAATGGCTCAACATGGTCTGGGCTCGGTAGCGGCCTGGGCGCGATAGCCGGCAACGTCGACATTGCAGTCGATAGCCAAGACAGTCTGTACGTCGTCGGCAACTTCACGTCTGCGGGAGGCGTGAGTGCCAGCCAGGCCGCAAAATGGAATGGCACTTCCTGGAGCGCACTCGCTGGTGGCCTCCATCTCGGCATCCCCTTCGACATCGCGATCGACTCGGCGGATCAGGTCTATGTCGCGGGTTCGTTCCTGACTGCCAAGAACTCTGACACCTCCTCTGTCGCCAACACCCTTTCCTTCGCTCGCTGGAATGGCACGTCGTGGCAAGGAATGTCGCCGGAGTTCAACGGCGGATTTGTGCAAGCTGTAGGAATTGGCGGCCAATACGGCAGTGTTTTTGTTGGCGGGGCCATGACCTCATCGGCGTCGACGACCCTCAATTACTTGGCTCAGGTGCAGCCAGGTCCGACAATCTCCAGAGTGACGCCTTCTCGCGTCTCAGTAGACGGCGGAACACCGTTCTCTATTCACGGTGCGGCGTTAAGGGGCGCCTACATTGCCATCACGGTCGACGGAGATGTCCCTACGAGTGACGCATCCGTGAGCCAAGCGCTATTCACCGCCGAAACCAGTGCGCATGCAGCAGGTGAGGTGACAGTGTCCTTCACGACTGCGGCTGGCACGGACACGGCCACGATGACTTTCGTGGATCCGCCAACATTTACCTCCATTTCCCCTGAGGCTGGACCCACCGGTGGTGGAACTCTGGTGACAATCAGGGGCACCGGATTCACCGATGCAACGTCCGTGGAGATCGGCGGAACCGCAGCAACGGGCTTAACGATCGTGTCAGACACCCAGCTCACCGTGGTTACGCCCGCTCACGTGGCTGATCTCAGTAACGTGAAGGTGACTTCTGACTTCGGCGACGTGACGGGATCCAACGCATACCGCTTCGCGGCTGCACCGACGATTACCGGCGTCTCACCGGCATCAGGGAGTTCGCTCGGTGGCACCACAGTGACGATCGACGGCGCAAACTTCACCGGTGCGACTGAAGTGAGGTTTGGTACGACTCCAGGGACGTCGCTCGATATCGTCAGGGACGTTCAAATCATGGTGGTCTCCCCTGCAGGAACGGGCACTGTCCAGGACATCACGGTCATTGGCCCGGGAGGCGAGACGACCATTCTTGGCGCTTGGGATTACATCTCCCCCCCGACCGCACCGCGCAATCTGCGCCAGCTCAACAAGGCGCGGGGCTCGATGACCTTCACGTGGTCAGTCCCGATATCTGATGGTGGTGCGACAATCACTGGCTACACGGTGCAGTACCGAAAGAGCAGCGCGAGCACCTGGAAGACCAAGTCTGCTCTTCAGACTGGGCGAACTGTGACGCTAAGTCGCTTGCGTGATGGAGTTAGCTACGACGTACGAGTGGCGGCCCAGAACGGACAGGTGGGCACCTACGCGACTCTTACGGCCACGACGCCGGCGATTCCGGCTGCCCCCACTCGCGCAACTGCGAAGGTGAGCGGCAAGGTCGTCACTATGAAGTGGACTAAGGCGGTCGTCCAGACTGGTAGCACTCGCACAGCGAACCTCATCGCTTGCACCAAGGGTTCGCTGAAGAAGAAGACCGGGCGTCTGTCTGCAGGTGCAACCACTGGAAGCATCACGCTGGGCAAGGGCACGTGGTCGTGTCGCGTCTTTGCTTACACCGAGGCTGGCCACGGGCCCGGTAGCACCGCGAAGACCGTCAAAGTCACTTAACAAATTGGCGGTGGTTCGAGTGCGTCGCCGATCGAAAAATTCTTTATAGTTTTCAACACTTTTTTGGTGTTTGGGCTTGACGTTGTCAGTGCCTCGGTATATCCTGTTTTCACATTGTGGCACTCCCAATTGGGAGATTACTTAGATCAAGAATCCTTGTGGTCCGGGCCTTTTTTGGTTCGGTGTGCTTATGCGTTGGGTGTGTGGTGGCCACTCGAGTCGCAAAGGATTTTCTCTCGTGTCGAACCTCGATCTGTGCGCGTCAACTGGTGAGCTGCCGGTTGATCTTGTCGCGCTGCGCGATGAGGTGCTGGCTGCGGGTGGCGCGATCGGGAATGACATGTTGCGCTCGTTGTTGGCGATGGGCCCTAGTGCGCACATGGCGACAGTGCTTGAAGTCATCGACCCTGACTTGGTTCACCCCGATGTGTGTGATTTGCCTGACCCCGACGTTGTGTCTGAGCATGCGATGCAGGTTGCGGTGCGTGAGGGCGCGGATGCGGGCCGGTTGATTCTGTTGCAGTTGTGTAAGCGTCAAGAAGCGTGGTCGGCTGCGTTATCCACTCGCATGACCAACGCCTACGCGACCTCCGCGATGGACCGCTCCGGTCGTGAGACTTCCCGGTTTGATGTGTCTCGCTCTGGAGTGGTTGCCGAGGTTGGCCTGGTGATGGGGGTTCATGGGTCGACTGCGGATGTGAAGATCACTCAAGCCGGCCTGCTTAACCCTGAAGGCGTTCTTTCGACGACCCATGAGGCCCTTGCCCAAGGTTTGGTGACCGAACCCGTTGCTCGCCTGATGGCTGACGCGATGGACGGCTTGTCGTTCGAGCAGATGGCCCGCGTGGAGGCCATGGTGCTACCTCGTCTAGTTCGCCACATCGACCCGATCACCCGTGAAGGTGCACCCGCCGGCTACTCCTATGCCAAAGACCAACTCACCCGCGCCTTGCACCGGATCGCACCCGAACGGGCCAAAGAAAAGCACGCGCGGGCCATGGCCAAGCGAGGTGTGAAGATCCGCATCCTCGAAGAAGACGGTCTCGCCCAAATTTGTCTGTGGACCACCAAAGTCCAAGGCATCTCGTTCTATGAGCGCATCAACGAAATGGCCGAAGCATCCCAAGCTGCAGAACGCAAGGCAGTCGAAGAGGCTGGGCATGACGCGGGGAGTGTGCGCACGATCAACCAATGCAGGGCAGATGTCTTGGTTGAGTTGGTCCTCAACGCCGGAAACACCACCTCGAATGGCAAGGATCAACAGGGTCAGGCAACACACGAGACTGCCACTGCCGTTATCGAATGCGGGAACTCCTTCCCTCGCGTCAACGTCGGCGTCCTGATCGACCTCCCCACGCTCCTCGCGCTGCGCGATAACCCTGCGGAGCTACCCGGCTACGGACCACTCGACCCCGAACTCGCCAGAGCCCTAGCGGCAGACAACGCGTGGCGAAGATTCCTCCACGATCCGATAACCGGACAAATATTGGACCTCGGTCACACCAAATACGAACCCAGTCGAAAACTTCGAGAGTTCATTCACGCCCGAGACCCCAAATGCACCTATCCCGGCTGCAATCACCAAGCGAGGCGATCTCAACTCGACCACATCACGCCCTGGCCCCAAGGACCAACCGACAGGTCAAACCTGCACCCCTTATGCGTGCATCACCACAACTTGAAAACACACGGCAATTGGCAGGTCACCCGAGATCACGACTCAGGCGAAACAACATGGACCAGCCCACGAGGCCTCACCGCAAAAGCGCCCCACCCCTACACGCCCATGCCCGATCCACCACCGTTCTAGTCGACGATGCGCTACTCCGTGGGCGCCGCCGCGATCTGCTCTTCAAATCGAGTGGTAAGAGCGGTGCGCTGCGCACCAGCCTCCACCGCGTTGTAGTCCACAAGCGTGACGTCCCGTAGCTGCACCGACAACGGGGAAACCGCAGAGTCTGGGTTGAGTGGCACTTGGAAGGCCCCCGCCTGCGCACCGATTTCCTGTGCCTTAGCGGTGAGGACCCAGTCGATCCAACGGCGAGCAGCATCCGGGTTGGGTGCACCCTTCAGCATTGCGGTGGCACCGATCTCGTACCCCGTACCTTCAGCGGGGAACGAGACGCCGAGTTGCTGCGCTCCCTTGTTGATCGCCGAGACGCAGTCGTGTGCAAAGACAACTCCCACGGCTGCGTTCCCCTCCGAGACCACGCTCACGGGGGCGGAGCCACTCTGGGTGAAGGCGACGACGTTGGCCTGCAACTGGTCGAAGTAGTTGAAGGTCGCGTCGTCGCTCCCTTGAAGCGTTCTAAGCGTCCACAGTGCTGTGTACGCGGTGCCTGAGGTGCTGGGATGAGCGATCGAAACCTGCCCTTGCAGCTTCGGATTCAACAGGTCATCCCATGAAGTTGGCGCGGACACCCCGTCCTTCCGGAGCTCCTCGGAGTTCGAGCAGAATGCGAGCACGCCTGCATAGATGCCAGTCCACTGACCGGCGGCGTCCTTGTAGCGACTGTCCACATTGGCGGCGTTGGGCGATTGGTAGGGCTCAAGAAGCCCGTCACCCTTAGCAGCTTCGTAGTTATCGGAGGCGCCTCCCCACCAGACACTGAACTCCGGCATGCCCGCTGCGCCACGGATGAGTGACAGTGCATCCCCGGCGCTCTTGCGCTCGAACGTGGTGGGAATGCCCGTCTCGGTCTGGAACGCCGCGACCTGCTGGGTGCACCACGCCTCATCAACGGTGCACAGGACCTTTAGGGGCGCCGCGCCTGTTGTGGCTGGAGCCGTGGCAGCGCTGCCACACGCCGTCAGCGCGAGGCCCACGACGCCGAGCACGACAAGGGGCATTCCGCGCATTCGCTGGGCCTCTCGCTGGATGTGGGCTGAGTGGAAGTTCCCTCTCGCCGATGTAGGGAAATCTACCGACAGCGATCAGACGCACTTGGGCCCCACCCCATGAATCGCGACTATTCCCGAGGCGCGACACGCAGCAGGTGCTGTGCGTATTATGACCGTAATCACGCCCACCCTGGAGGCTGCTATGCGCATCATGCTCGTTTCACTCGCGGCAGGAGCCTTGCTGCTCTCCGGATGCGCGGTCAACACGGTAATCACTGTGGATGCGACCGGTGACGTTAGCGTCCAGAGCAGCATCGAGATCTCCAAGGCGGTTGCGGCGGGTGCGCCGATCGAAGCCACCACCCTTTCGGAATGGGCGGCATGGCTCGAAGAGAACGAGTTGGGTGGGAATCCTTTCGGTGGTAGCGATAGCTGCACACCTGGCGAGGAGCCGACCATTTTCACCTTGAATTGCGCGTCGACCGGCGGGGTGGCCGACGGCTTGAATACTCAGGGCGTGACCTTCACCCGCACCGGCACGACCGTAGTGGTGTCACTCGAGGTCGCCGACGTCGTCGGCGGGGTTGGCCTTCCGCCCGGATTTATCTCGGTCCGGGGCATGGTCACTCTGCCGGGAACGGTGGCGAGTGTGAGCGGAGGGGCGGTGGCGGTCGATGCAGACACTGTCTCCATGGCTAGCGCAGATGCCACCGAGGACGTCATGACGGGAACCTTCACACTGGATTCGGTCATTGGGCAGGATTTCCCAGTGAACGTTGCGGTGGGGACCCCCTACCGCCAGCAGGGCTCGCGGGCATTCCCATGGGAGAGCGATACCCGGGATTGGACCGTCGGCGTGACTTCCGAAACATCCAACATCCAAGGTGCGGTCACGTTGTACACCTGCCCCGCTGCAAACAGCCCGCTAGGCAACTGCACGTCAGTGGGGCAGGGAGCTGCGAATGCGCCTGTTGATGTAACGCTCTCGCCCGGGCAGTACTTCATCGCGAGCAGCGTGGTGCCGAATGACTGGTGGAGTTATAACACCAGCATTGGTCGCACCACATTGAATGTTCAGTCGATGCGGGCACGTGTCGCGCCACGCATCGTCGGCGTACCGCAACCGGGCAAGGTCCTGCGCGTCGCGCTCGGCCAGTGGTCCCCAGAGCCGACTAGCGTGCGCTACCGCTGGGTGCGGGAGATGTTCACCGAGGGCGGAACCGTTCCTGCCATGGTGCGCTTGCGTGGCGGCGTGGGGCAGGGATATCGCGTAGTGCCAGGTGACGTCAGCTACAACCTGAAGGTCCGTGTCACATTACGCGGCGCAGGAGTGCCGGCAAGAAGCATCTGGATCGACGGCCCGACCGTCGAGGCGGCACGGTAGATCGTCTCGCGCTGCGCGCCACGCCGAACCTGCCTCCGTGAGATCAAGGTTTCCTTACAGCTACCTCGAAAAACGCTCTTTAGTCCAGATAGTCGCGCAACACCTGTGAACGGCTGGGGTGACGAAGCTTCGACATCGTCTTCGACTCGATTTGGCGAATGCGCTCACGCGTGACGCCGTAGACCTTGCCAATTTCGTCAAGTGTCTTGGGTTGGCCGTCGGTGAGACCGAAGCGCATACGCACCACACCGGCTTCGCGATCAGACAACGTGTCGAGCACCGACTCCAGCTGCTCCTGAAGCAGCGTGAATGACACTGCGTCGGAGGGCACGATTGCCTCGGAGTCCTCGATGAGGTCACCGAACTCCGAGTCGCCGTCTTCGCCGAGTGGAGTGTGCAGCGAGATGGGCTCGCGGCCGTACTTCTGCACCTCGACGACCTTCTCGGGCGTCATGTCGAGTTCTTTCGCCAACTCTTCGGGCGTTGGTTCGCGACCGAGGTCCTGGAGCATCTGGCGCTGCACACGTGCGAGCTTGTTGATGACCTCGACCATGTGGACCGGGATACGGATCGTGCGCGCCTGATCGGCCATGGCACGAGTGATGGCCTGACGGATCCACCAGGTCGCGTAGGTAGAGAACTTGTAGCCCTTCGTGTAGTCAAACTTCTCGACTGCACGAATCAAACCAAGGTTGCCTTCCTGAATGAGATCGAGGAAGAGCATGCCGCGACCGGTATAACGCTTCGCGAGTGAAACGACGAGACGCAGGTTTGCTTCGAGTAGGTGGTTCTTCGCACGACGTCCATCTTCGGCAATCCATTCGAGGTCCTTGCGCAGGACCTCTTTGAGCGAGATACCCGCGTTGAGCTTTTCCTCTGCGAAAAGTCCGGCCTCAATACGCTTGGCGAGCTCAACTTCTTGCTCGGCGTTGAGAAGCGGGACCTTGCCGATCTGCTTGAGGTAGTCCTTGACGGGGTCAGCCGTCGCACCTGCTTGATGCACCTGCTGCACGGGTTCATCAGTGTCGTCGACATCAGAGAGTACGAATGCCTCACCGTCGCCATCGCCCTCGGCTTTGACCTCTGCCAAGTCCTCTGCGAGATCTGCTTCAAGTTCGCCTTCGAGTGCCGCGACTTCCACGAGCACGGCCGGATTGGCATCGGGGTCGACCACGTCGGTGAGGTCAAGATCAATCTCGACCTCTTCTTCATCAAGTTCAACGCCATCGGCGCCTAGTTCGCCGGCGAGTTCTGCCGCCAACCTCTTGGCTTGGGCCTTCTCGGCCGCGGCTCGTTCGGCAGCTTCGCGCCGTTCGACGGCAGCTGCCTCGCGGGCGGCTTCCCGTTCTTCCTTGGCGCGTGCCTTCTCCGCCTCAACCTCAAGTCGCTTGCGCTCGCGCTCCTTGTCAGCATCGGCCTTGGCCTTCGCCTTTTCCTTGTCCGCAGCAGCTTTGGCTTTCGCCTTTTCTTTTTCGAGCACTGCCTTCAAGCGGGCCTTCTCCTTGATTTCTGCTTCACGGGCCTTCTTGACGAGTGCCCTTTCGCGCTCGACTGCCTTCTTCGCAGCGGCGCGCTCGCGCTCTGCGGCCTTCTTGATCGCGAGTTTCTGCGCGGGTGTCAGTGGCTTGGCGACAGCTTTCTTTGCCGGAGCTTTTTTGGCGACGGGCTTTTTCGCGGGAGCCTTCTTCGCAGGTGCCTTCTTCGCTACGGGCTTGGCAACGGGCTTCTTGACAGCAGCCTTCTTCACCGGGGCCTTCTTGGCAACGGGCTTCTTCGCGGGGGCCTTCTTGGCAACAGGCTTCTTGACAGCAGCCTTCTTCGCCGGAGCCTTCTTTGCCGCGGACTTCTTCGCGGGCGCCTTCTTTGTCGTCATGTGTGCGCGTGTGACCTCTCGCAGCGGCTCTGGAAACTGAGCGACGGGTAGTACTGGGGGCATAACTAGGGCCCGTGTCAAGGTTAAAAACCTTGGCCGGGCTCCGCGTGCACCCCCAAAGTGGCGGGTACGACCCCATTCTTACACGACACCCGCAAGTAGCCCAGTTGAGGCCCGGAGTTCACCCACCCACAGGTCAGCGCACGAGGACGGCGCGCGCCTCCCCGACCCTCACCCTCAACCCGCGGCCCTGGCGAATCTGCTCAGCCACGGGGAAAGGACCCAGCCCGTCGACGGTGTAAGTGGCCGACCAAGTCGTGACCACCCGCACCCGATAGACCCCTGGACGGGTGTAGGTATGGGCCACCGTCAGCCGCGGCCAGCGATCACCGGGCTCTCGGGTGGATAGGTGTGTTCCGTCTCCAAAGGTCCACGTCCAGACGGGCTGTACGTGCAAGGTCACCGGGACGCCCAGGAGGTCCCACTCTCGATCGGCCACGGCCGATTGACCCGAGCGCAGGCCCACCGGCAGCGCCACCAGAGCGCCACTCGGCGGTTGCGCGCGCGGGGCAAGTCGCGGCAAGCCGGCAATGAAGCGATCATGCGCTGCTCGATCCACGGCTTCCTTGGGTGGGGGGCCGCCCGGCCCGACGCAGCCCATGCCCAGCATCTGCCAGTCTTCGCCGGGTCGCTTAACCCAGAACCGCAGGAACTCGCGGTCACCCTGACACAGCCGCGCCTCGCCGCGGCACGAGGATGCCGAGGTCATTTCGCAGACGATCGTCGCCTTCCAATCGCAGCCGGGGCAATCCGATGCCACGCGGCGACCCGAATCAGGCACTTCCCCCGGCAGGATCACACTTCCGGTGCCGACATACCGATCGCGCTCGTCATCGCCGATGACGTCTGCCCGCGCTGCGGCCGGAATCAACAAAGCGGCGATCAGCACAAAAGTGCCGGGTAGGAAGCGAACACGCATGCCGGTGAGCGTACGTCGGCGCCACGTCAGGAAGGCAAGTCGAACAGCACACTGTGGACAACAATCATCCGATCAGCGGATGACATCACTCGTCTAACATCCCTAAGCGCTTCATCGCGGACTCCATTCGAGCGCATACGGTCTCGAGGACCTTGACTCGGCCATAACGCTTGTCTTCGGCTTCGACCACAGTCCAAGGCGCAAACGAGGTGTCGGTGTGTTCGATCATTTCTACGACCGCATCCTCATAGTCCTTGCGCTTCTCGCGATTGCGCCAGTCCTCGTCGGTCAACTTCCAACGCTTGAGTGGATCGTTCTTGCGTGCATCAAAGCGCTTGAGCTGCTCGTCATCGGAAATGTGCATCCAGAACTTGATCATGACTGTGCCTTCATCAGCCAATGCGCGCTCGAAGGACTTGATTTCGTCATAGGACCGACGCCACTCGGTCTCGGTCGCAAAACCTTCGACGCGCTCGACGAGCACTCGGCCATACCAACTGCGATCAAGCACTGCCATGCCACCCCAGCCCGGCAACGCGGGCCAGAACCGACTCAAGAAGTGATGTCGCTTCTCATCAGCGGTCGGCGCAGCAAAACTCTTCACGCGCACATGGCGCGGGTCGAGTGGCGCAACCAAACGCTTAATCGCACCGCCCTTGCCCGATGCGTCCCAGCCCTCCATTACCACGCAGAGCGGCGGCCCTAAGCGCTGCGAAGAATCCATGAGGCCGCCACACACCAGGCGCAGGTAAAGCAGACGCGCTTGGGCCTTAGCGAGACGCTGTTCTTCCTCGGCCTTGCCTAAGGACAGCGTGAGGTCGTAATCATTGATCATGGGCATGGGAGTTAGCGTCCCATGCTGCTGGCCAATGAGAGGCCATGTCGGACGAAGTCACCCACCTGCTCGGTCTCAACCAAGAACCCATCGTGACCATATGGCGAACGCAGCAGGTGCAGTTCTTGCGCGCCCGGGGCGAGATCCACAAGCACCTGTTGCAATCTGACGGGGAAGAGCCGGTCGGAATCTATGCCCACAACGATCAGTGGCGCCGTCACCTTGCCGAGTGCTGCTGCCACTCCCCCACGGTTGCGACCTAGGTCAAACAACGACATCGCCTTGGTGAGGGCGATGTAGGTATTGGCATCGAAACGACGGTTGAGCTTGGCCCCGTGATGATCGAGATAGGACTCCACCTCGAATCGTCCACCGTTGTAGGGGTCCTCACCGTCTTGCACCGAGCGACCGAAACGCAGATCGAGTTCGGTCTCACACCGATAAGTCAGGTGAGCGATGCGTCGGGCGACGGCCATACCTTCGTGCGGACCCTCGCCGTCAGCAGCTTCGTAGTAGTCGCCACCACGGAACTTCGGATCGGCCTTGATCGCCTGGATCTGCACACTGTGAGTGCCGATCTGATCTGCGCTCACGGCTGCAGTCGAGCCGAGCACCAGTCCCGTGCGAACGCGCTGCGGGTATGCAGCCATCCACTCAAGCACGCGCATGCCACCTAGGGACGGACCGAGCATGAGCGCCCACTGGTCGATGCCCAAGTGATCACTGAGGCGCTTCTCAACCTCGACCATGTCTCCGACAGTCACGACGGGGAAACGACTCCCCCACGCCCGACCATCTGGAGCGATAGACGATGGGCCAGTAGTGCCCTGACATCCGCCGAGCACATTCGCGCATACGACGAACCATTGATCGGAATCAATCGGTGCGCCAGGTCCGACAAGACCTTCCCACCAACCGCCGGTGGCGTGCCCTGGCCCCGCGGGGCCCACGACATGCGAATCACCGGTGAGTGCGTGACATACGTAGACCGCGTTGCTGCGCTCGGCGTTGAGCGTGCCCCAGGTCTCGTAGGCAACCGTGACTTCGGGGAGCGCTCCGCCAAGTTCGGTGTGCAACGCACCCACAGACAGGAACTGCCGATCACCTACGGGATCCCCCTCCCGCCACGCACCGGTGGCAGGAGGGAGTCCGACGTAGGAGAGCGGACCGTAACTGGCCAACTCAGGCCTGCTTGGAAGCCGCGAACCCTGTTTCGAGGTCCGCGAGGATGTCCTCGATGCCCTCAATGCCCACCGCGAGACGGACCAGACCAGGGGTGACCCCAGCGCTGAGCTGCTCTTCTGGGCTGAGCTGCGAGTGAGTCGTGCTCGCCGGATGAATCACGAGGCTGCGGACATCACCGATATTGGCAACGTGGCTGTGCAGTGTGAGTCCTTCGACGAATCGCTTGCCGGCTTCAAGGCCGCCGTCAATCTCGAATGACAGCACTGCGCCAGTGCCCTTAGGTGCGTACTTCTTTGCCAGGGTGTGCCACGGCGAACTCGAGAGCCCGGCGTAGTTGACCTTGAGCACCTCGGGACGACCCTCAAGCCACGTGGCGACCGCCTGTGCGTTGGATACGTGACGCTCGATGCGCAAGCTGAGCGTCTCGATGCCCTGCGCCAGCAACCATGCGTTGAACGGCGCAATCGCGGGTCCAAGGTCGCGCAGCAACTGCACGCGCGCCTTGAGGATGAAGGACAGATTGGCACCGAATGCAGAACCCACACCAAGATCACGCGCGTAGACGAGACCGTGGTAGCTCGGGTCAGGCTGGTTGTAGTTGGGGAAACGATCGGGGTACTGCGCATAGTCGAAGGTGCCCGCATCGATGATGACGCCCGCAACTGCGGTGCCATGTCCACCGATGTACTTCGTGGCCGAGTGCACCACGATGTCGGCGCCCCACTCAAACGGACGAATGAGGTACGGGGTCGCGACAGTGTTGTCGATGATGAGAGGCACGCCCACCTCATGGGCGACAGCTGCCACTCCTTGGATATCGAGGATGTCGTTCTTGGGGTTCGCGATCGACTCGCCGTAGAACAACTTGGTGTTCGGGCGCACAGCTGCACGCCACGAGTCAAGATCGTCAGGATTCTCGACGAACGTGACCTCAATGCCGAACTTCGGCAGCGTGTAGTGGAAGAGGTTGTAGGTGCCGCCGTAGAGGCTCGGGCTCGACACCACGTGATCGCCGACCTCAGCGATGTTGAGGATCGCGAGCATCTCTGCAGCCTGGCCACTGGATACGAGCAGCGCAGCAACGCCACCTTCGAGCGCGGCGAGGCGGTCCTCGACTACAGCCTGCGTCGGGTTCATGATGCGCGTGTAGATGTTGCCCAGTTCTTTCAGAGCGAACAGATTCGCAGCATGCGTCGTGTCATTGAAGGTGTAAGACGTCGTTTGGTAAATCGGAAGAGCCCGAGAGTTTGTCGTGGCGTCTACAACCTGCCCGGAGTGGACCTGCTTCGTCTCGAATGACCAGTTGCTCATGGGGAGTTACCTTTCATCTCGCGGTCGGAAGGACCCGACCTATCCCTAGGTGTGGGCCTTGCCTTGCAAGACCCGCGCTTGCCTGCGGATGCAGACCTGGTTTTCACCCGGGGCACCCCACCGCGGTGGAGGGTTGCCGGTCAGCGAGCCGGGGCTTGACGCTGACACTCTTGACCAAGGAAAACGTTAGCAGAGATTTTCAAGAGGCTCTCCTGAGGTGACCCACTCCATAGCGGAACTCCTCTCGCGGGCGGGCCCGGAGGGTCTCCAGCCACGAGTTTGGGGGAATCCCGGTGGAGATGGCGTGCCGCATGAGCTTGGCCATTACATAGTCGGGTTCATCGAGCAAAGCCAGGTCTAGGGCGATGCCCGCCCGGGCCCCGTCGCCGTAGGACCAGCGCAACTGCGCGAGGAGCGTCGCCACTGGGGCGATGCAGCCGTCGGGGGCACAACGGACCGCCTCAGTCAGCAACGCACACACCGGCTCCCAGAGTTGTTGGCGTGGACTCTGCGCGAACTCCCAGATCAAGGTGTCTCGCACACGCGCGTCGAGCAGGGAGATCAGCGCCATCGCAATCTCGGTGTCTGTCCACTGCCTCGGGGTCGAATCCGAAATCCCCAGCATGACGGATAGTCGGGTAATCGCTTCTTCTCGCCAAGCATCAAGTGCCGTGTCACCGGGGTGCTCTCCGAGCCGCATCTGCAAAGAACGCTCAGCCGCCGCCACCAGATCAGAGATCGCTTCGACCCGCTCCGCGGGGTAGGAATGCAGTTCCGCGACGAGGTCATCGCGAGAAGAGAGTGGTGCTCTGCCATGCAGGATGAAGAATGCCCGGGCGCGATCGGCTTCAGCTTCCACTAACGGCGTGCCACGGCGCGAACAGCACCGCACATCACCGCACATCAGACTGCGCCAGCGCACCTGACTTCGGCTTCTTTTCGAACGTGCCTGCAACACCATCAAGGCATCACGTACGAAGATGCCACGTTCTTCGTATGCAACTCGCACATCATCGAGCGCCTGATCGCACGTCGCACGATCTGCATCAGGAAAGCAGATGACTACGACTGAGTCCGCACGGACGTGCGCTGCGTAGGACACACATTGCGCCGCCCAATCAGTCACGGGCACATCGTGCGCCAACGGCATACGCATCGTCATGCCGATCTCTTCGTCGACGAGATGGATGGCCACAATGCAGTGCTCGGGCTGATAGCCGAGCAGGTATGGAACAGCCGCAATCGCGGCGGACGGGGATTCGAGTCGGAAGGGAGTGGAATTCATGGAGCCATCCGACCTGCCGCCACCGATTTCGACCAGAGTCAGTGAGGTGGCTGTGGACAATCTCGCGGTTAGCCGGGGAACTGTGGAGGTGGCGCCCACTGGGGTTGCTTGGGGGTCACTTCGTCGCCGGAACTTTGGCCCCTCATGCGCCGCATAACCCACGGGCTGAAATGTTCCTTGGCCCACTTGACGTTTGTCACGGCTCGCGTGCCAACCGAAGGTCGCGATTCAATGGCCATCGGCGTGCGCCAGCGGTCATCGCCCAAGCCAAGTGCTTGCAGTGCAGATGCAGCAGCCGCCGCGTGACCACGCGGGGAGAGATGGAGTCGATCGGAGTCCCACAGTCGATCATCGTCGAGCGCCGCCACTCCCCACAGGTCAACGACGTAGCAGCCATAGACCTCGGCGATCGCATACGTTGCACGTCCGTAATCCTCGATGCGTTGCGCGACAACTTTCATCAGACGCGAGCGACGCGAAGGATCACCAAAGTGCCACAGGATCACGTCGCTGCCTGATTCGCGCAGTGCGCGTACGCCGTTCTCCAACGCAGTTGCAGTCGCGTGCAGATCAAAGGACTTGCGCAGGGTGTCGTTGACCCCGGCAGCGAGGCTGGTGAGATCTGGGCCTAACGCGATCGCAGCCGGAACCTGCTCCTCGACAACCTGCGGCATCTTGCGACCACGAATCGCGAGGTTGACGTACTGAAAGTCCGCTTCGCGTTGAGCCAACGCAATAGCGACGCGATCCGCCCACCCGAGATGACGTCCATCAGCACCCACAAAGTCCATGAGCCCTTCAGAGAAACTGTCTCCGAGCGCCGCAAAGCGCTGCCACGGCTTTGGCTGATGCTGGATTCCGCGCATGACTACTTGGTCGCGTCCGTGGTCTTGGGCTTTGCAGCAGCGAAGGTGCGCCCCGCACGGCGGTACCACGCGACGAGCGCGATGACACCAATAAAGATCTGCGGCAAGAAGGACGCCATCCGCCAGACAATGTCCGCCGCAGTTGCCGTGTCAGCCAAGCCGGGCATGCCGTGACTGTCACCCCACGTCCCAAGGATGGTGATCATGAAGGCATCTACCGTGCCGACACCACCGGGCGTAATCGGAATCATCAGGCCGATCTGCGCAACTGCGAACGCTCCGAAGACGACAAGGAAAGGAGCACCATTGTTGCCCCAGCCCTCTGCTCCACGAAGTGCCACAAAGAAGATCAGGAACTGTCCGAAGAAGATCGCCATCTGCGCGGCAGTCAGGGGCAGCCAGCGCTTGGCGACGACGTAGTAGATGCTGCCGCGGAAATTCACGATGGCCGGCTCGAGATCAAGCGTGGACAACTTCTTGATGCGCTTTGTCAGAGGTCGAACGATCTTGTTGGCACCACGTCCCAGAGCTCGCGCGAGTCGCTCGCTGCGAACAACGAGCACGAGCAGTACGACCGCGGCAATGAGGATCGCAAGACCGATGGCCGCTACGGTGACATAGGCACCACCATTGGCCCCGCCCGCGATCAACGCGATAACGCCTAGGACTGGGAATGCCAGCGTGACGAAGGTGCTCCAAAGCCCGACCGTGGTGATGGAGGCAGTGGCAGCGGCGGGTGCGATCTTGTAGGACGCGAGCATCCCGTACTGCACCGCGAGGCCCACCGCTCCACCACCGGGAACACCGTTGCTGATCGCGAAGGCGGCTTGATTGAGCTGCTGACCCTGCCAGTAACCCAGACCTTTAGTCGCGGCCGGGAAGGTCAGGCCATACAGCCCGAGGTAGAGCAGGACCGCGAGGACAATGCCAATGATCGCGCCCGTGCCCATCGCTCGAAGTTGCGCGAACGCCACCTCATAACTGCCCAGTGACGGAATGACTTTCCAGAAGATCAAAACAATGAACGCAAGACCGATAATGCCGAGAATGATGGACTTGCGCTTGTCGAGCGCGGGCGCGCTAGCCACAGCCGGAGTGGGCTCGTCGGACACAGAATTCTCCTCGGATCGATTGGCTAGACCCTAGTACCTCGTGCGCCCGCTGACCGGCCGCCTCAGCCAGAAGAGGGGGGCGGGATCCACCCTCCAAATGGCGTTAGGCAGGATGACGCCATGCACCTCGATCATGTGTCGTACGCCTGCACTTCTGGCGAGTTAGCTGACGTTGTCCAGCGCATCGGCGCCGATCTCGGCGCTGCGTTCCAGGACGGGGGTCGACACCCAGCGTTCGGCACTCGCAACTTCATTCTCCCGCTACAGGGAGGCACCTACCTCGAGATCGTGGCCGCACTCGACCACCCGGCTGCCGATAAGGCGCCATTCGGCCAGGCCGTACGTCGCCGCGCCGAAGATGGTGGCGGCTGGATGGGCTGGGTCATCGCAGTCGATGACATGTCCGAGGTTGAAGGACGACTTGGTCGAGCGGCGGTGCCCGGTTCTCGCGTACGTCCCGACGGACACGAACTTCGCTGGCAGCAGATCGGGGTTCTGGACTTAATGAGCGACCCGCAGCTTCCGTTCTTCGTCAAGTGGGAGTGCGTCGCAGCAGAGCACCCCAGCGCTGGCGGCTCCAATGTCAGCATCGACCTGATCGAAGTCAGCGGCGATGTAGATGTGGTCGACGCGTGGCTGGGCAAGTCCAACCGCGATCCCCTCGAGGGCATCAAAATCCAGTGGAGTGACGAGGACGACGCCGGAATTCAGGCCATCACGTTCCGCACACCCAATGGCGTCGTACGCATCGACTAAGCAGTCTGCTTCTTCTTGCGGTGCCAGAAGCGCCGCTTCTTGACAGCAACGGGCGCAACAAACTCAGGTTGGTCCGGATCGACTCCCGGCGCTCCCCACGCCCACGACCGCGGGTGTTCGGGATCACGGCCACTTAAGAACTTGAACACACCGTAAACCGCCGAACCCACCGGCACCGCGATGAAGGCACCGATAATGCCGAGAGTCAGCGAGCCAGCCGCGATCAGAACCACGATTGCCAGCGGATGAATATTGACTGCCTTGCCCATGACAAGTGGCTGCAGCACATCGCCGTCGAATGACCCCACGACAATGGTCAAGCCGATGGTGAGCAACGCAACGAGGGGCCCCACCTCCGCCAACGCCACAATCGCCGCGAAGAAAGTTGCGATCGGAGCACCGATAACAGGGATGAACGCGCCAAGGAAGACCACAGCTGCCAGCGCGGGCGCTAACGGCACACCCAGTATGACGAGGCCGATGTAGACCAACAGCGCATCGCAGAGAGCCACTAGAACGATGCCCCGCGTGTAACTCGCCACACTGTCCCACGCAATACGACCGCTGACATCGACGGTGTTGCGCACTCGTGGCGGACTCCACGAAATGACCCAACGCCAAATCGACTGTGGGTTGTTCATGAAGAAGATGACCGCGAAGATAAAGACTGAACCCGCAACAATGATGGTGCCGATGGAACCAAGTGACCCCGCCAGCGCACCGAGGAAGCCTTCGGCAATTTGTTTGCCCCACGTGGACAACTGAGTCATGAAACTGTTGAAGGACGTATCCGTGAGATGAAGGGGCCCGTCCTTGAGCCACGTCTGCAGTTCGGCGAAGCCACTCTCCACCGACGTGACGATTTTGGGGCCTTCCTGAATCACTGAGTTAATGACTGCGCCAAGGACGGCGAGTACAGCGATCGCGATGGCCAGAATCGCCAAGACGACAGATAAGCCCTTCGGCATGACCCGCTGAAAGAACCGCGCAACCGGTCCGGCAAGTGCGGTGAAGATCATGGCGAAAAAGATCGCAATGAGGATTGGAGCGATCCACCCGATCGCAGTAAAGAGCACGACTACGCCGGCAAGCAGAACCAGCAGGCGCCACGTAGTGCCCGCCCATGCCTTCAGATTTGCCGGGGTCTCATGGACCGGCGGCGGCTGCGGCGCTGGGGGGGTAGGGACGGTCTCGCTCACGGGCTCCTCTTTCGTAGGCCTTCACCGTAGTGGGCTATGAGCGCCAAGAACCTCACCACGGGTAATTTCACCTGAAATTGACCTCACCAAGTTCACATGAGGAGATATCTAGCGGAAAACTATGAGCATGAGATCTCGTCGAGTCGCTGTCGCTGTAGCTGCCGCCAGCGCACTAGCCCTAGGCGCGATTCTTGCCCCGAGTGCCGGCAACGCGACTGTGCCCGCAGCTGCGGCTGCTTTCCAGACGCGCGAGCAGGTGCGCGATCACATCGATGAGTTGCGCAAGTTCGTGTGGAAGGGCGTCACTGACTCGAACTCTGATTTGGTGCCGAAAGCTGACTACGCCATCATCAAAGCCCGTGGCGATTACTTACTCGCGCAATTGAAGAGCAAGGTCACGGCATTGAGCGCGGCCAACGGTGCCGCCGAGGTCGACGCGGTAGGCAAAGCAGTGGATGCCATTGAGACTCTCGGCAATCGCTTCGTTGTGACCGCAGGACAGGTACGTCAGGCCCTGACCGACATGGCATCAGCAGCCGCTCAGGGCCAGTCCGCTCTCACCGCTGCGCTGACGGCAAACACCACCGGCAGCCTCGCCTACACGAAGAAGCAGGCAGGTTGGGCCGCGGCCGGCACGTGGGCCTCTCAGGACAGACGCGCTGCACTCGCCGTCATCCCTAAAGGCACCGCTGCCCCGGCGCGCACCTATCCGGCTCAAGCCGCAAAGGCCAACTCCGGTTCGACGGTGACTGCAGCGGCCGGTCTCACCGGAATCCCGGGTGGATGTGCCTTGCCTACGGCTCCCGTCGACGCATGGGTCGGTGATGCCGCAACTCCTGGATTGCGTGCGTGGACCGGACCTACATCTCTTGCTGCCTATAACGCACGCGTTGCAACGGCGCTGGATTCTGACCCGACGGGCGAATTAGCCGTCGCACACAATCGCCTGTTATGGAGCATCGACCGGGCAAACTTGGTGAACTCCAATCCAGCCGACGCCAATGCAGCAATGGACACTGTCGGCAGTCTGGGCTACCAAGCGTTGGCAGACACGGATGCGCAAGACCGTACGAGCGCCAAGGCCGCACTCGTGCGCATCGCAGAAGAGCTGCTTGAGACTGGACCCGAAGGATCCAGCGCACCAGGAACCTTCCTCGGCACCTTCTATATGTGGGTCGCTGCATCAGCGCTGAACTGGGCCCAGCCCGACGGAATCCAAGACTCCGAACTCTCTGAGTTGCTGTGGGTCCGTTGGATGGGGCCGTACGCCTGCATGCTTGCGCGCACTGACTCGATGGTGCGCGGGGCCAACAACATTGCGGTTGTGACCACCACTGCGGTTGCATTGACTGCTCTCATCGACGCATCGTCGCGACCCGGGATCGCAGCGGCGCTTGTAAAGAATGCGATCACTGCCGATCTTCCCGGCTTGCGGTTGCTCGCTGCTGATGGCGGAACCCCGGAAGGCCCGGCGTACTGGAATCTGCAGTCCGTGCCGGTCGCTGGGTTGCTCTCTACATGGGATCAGGTCTTTGGCGCCGATGGGCCGGTTGATCTCCCCGACTTCACCAAGACGGCGAAGTTTGCTTTCCAAGTGCCCGATGTCGCCAATGACATCACGCCGACATTCTCGGACGCTAAGAAGAAGGGCAAGTCACTGCGCAGCACGCTTCCTGCATGGGTCGCGAGCCAAAATCCGACGGCCGAAGCAGTCGCACTGGCGAAGGAAGCAGCGACGAGCATCGGCATCCAGCAGCTGTGGTGGCCCACGGAAAGTCCTGCTGCGCCTACTTTAGGAAGCGCAACCTTCAGCACTTCTGGGATCACCGTGCTTCGCGGCACCACGTCCACCGCGTGGGTCACTGCAGGCGTGCCTGCCGGACTGCACAATCAACTTCAGGCTGGTGGCGTGAGCTTCGTCCGCAACGGCGTGCAATGGGGCGTCGACCCGGGTGCTGGCGACTACAACCAGCCAGGCTACTTCGATGGCTTTACGCCTGAAAGTAGGCGCTGGAAGTACTTCCATCCCGGTGTTGAGGCACACAGCACGCTGAGCACTGTTCCGAAGGCCACGAATCCCGGTCAGATTATTGGCTGCGTCACGCAAATGACTCTCACCGGGTCAACGGTCAACGTCAATCTCAAATCCGCCCTGATGGGCGTCGCTTCAGCGAATCGCAGCGTGAACCTCGAAGCCAACGGCACCTTGAGCATCACCGACACATTGAAGAACTCCCCCGCCCTGATCTGGCGCTGGGTGACGCCCGCGTCAGCGACAAAACTGAACTCTCGCGCGGTTCGGCTCACTCAGGGGCAGTCAACAGCCACCATCAACTTCACCGGATTACCGGCAGGAGCGGTGATATCCGTGGTGAATGCAGACGGCAAGGACTCCGATGG
>CAINMH010000183.1 GCA_903850745.1 uncultured bacterium | reverse complement strand
CGGTATGGCGAAGCAGATGGGGGCAATGTCTCTCGGGTCGCAGTTTGGCCAAGGGTTGGGTGCACTCGCTGGCGAAGTTGTCAGCGCGAGTGACATCGGCGTACCTCTCACTGACGAACCTCGCCCGATTCTCATCCCTCGAAATGTCGCGGCGTTTGGCGAAGGACTCGACATACCCGCTGACGAAGTGCGTATCTATCTCGCACTTCGCGAGGTGGCACACGAAAGGCTATTTGCGCATGTGCCGTGGCTTCGTCCACGTGTATTGGGCGCGATTGAGGAGTACGCGCGCGGCATTCATTTTGATGCAGATCGCTGGACCGAAGTGATGCGTGATGTGGATCCGCAGAATCCCGCGGCGCTACAAGAAGCTCTGGGTTCAGGGCTTTTTGAGCCAGAAGACACACCTGCCCAACGAGTAGCGCTTGCCCGAATGGAAGCGCTACTCGCACTTGTCGAAGGGTGGGTAGAAGCAGTGGTTGTCTCATCATCTTCTGGACGTCTTCCCTCGGCAGACCGCCTCGCCGAATCCATGCGTCGTCGTCGTGCGGCAGGTGGGCCTGCAGAGCACACACTCGCCAATCTCGTCGGGCTCGAACTGCGTCCACGTCGTCTGCGTGAAGCAGCAGCACTGTGGCTCACAGTTGCGCTCGAACGCGGCATCGAAGGACGCGATGCATTGTGGGGACATCCAGATCTGCTACCCGCGAGCGACGACTTCGATGATCCCGACGGCTTTGTCGAACGCAGCCGACCTGAAATCCCCGAGTGACATGTCGATACAGACATTGCGCGAAGACACGCTGAGGGTCCTCCGGGAATGGTCTTCTATCGATGTGGAGCAGGAGAGGTTGCGTCTCGACTATCTCAAATTCGTGAACTCTTTCGACAACTCCGTAGATCGATCCTGCAGAGTGGGACATGTCACGGCGAGTGGCCTACTGGTGGACATCACAACTGGCGAAGTCTTGCTGACTCTGCACGCGCGTATCGGTCGCTGGCTGCAGCTTGGTGGACACATCGAGACCGAAACTGACTTGTCGCTCATCGATGCGGCCCTGCGCGAGTGCCGCGAGGAGTCAGGGATCGATTCGCTCAACATTGACCCCGTGCCACTACGCCTTGACCGCCATGAGGTGCCGTGCTCCGACGGGATTGGCGGACGCAGCGTGCTGCACCATTGGGACGTCCAGTTTCTCGTGGTGACCAATAACCGGTCACATGTGATTTCTGAGGAGTCCGCAGACTTGGCCTGGTTTCCACCCGACTCGCTCCCACAGGTCGATTCCTCCGTGGCGGCCCTCGTGAAAGAAGCCGGAAGACGACTTTCGGGACCCTGAAGAGGCAGCACCCGGTTCCAACTATTTTTCATCCCCAGGTCGTGGACAGCGCAGGCCCACGTCAGAGGCAGTTTCTAGACTGCCGTCCATAGGTCATCCACAACGACACGCCCGACTTGTCCCCATCCCGTCCCCAGCTTTGAGCACAATTTCCACAGACAACCCACAAGGTT
The DNA here is from genome assembly GCA_903850745.1 of uncultured bacterium. Taxonomy (GTDB): domain Bacteria; phylum Actinomycetota; class Actinomycetes; order S36-B12; family S36-B12; genus CAINMH01. The sequence continues at coordinate 6,518 of CAINMH010000183.1, read as the reverse complement.
ATCCACAGGCTAGAAGATGGATTTTCCGTAAACTCTTCCTCAACGGGACACACGGGAATAGCGTCGGCATTCGACGAGACCCCCGGGATAACGAGGCTTTGACCACGCGCCCCGGGGGTCTCGGCGTGTGAACGCCCAGATTTCCCCCATAGATGCCCTATCGTGGGCCAAGGTTCCATAAGGAACGCACGTCGCGAACCGGCGTGGATGTTGACCAGGAGGTCACAATGGCTGACTCATACACCGGCGAGGCGTACTGCGTGAAGTGCAAGGAGAAGCGGGAGTTCACCGGCACGGTCGAGGAGACCAATGGCCGCCGTTTCGCCAAAGGTATCTGCCCCACGTGCGGGACTAAGGTCACGCGCATTCTCGGCAAGGCCTAAGCACTCACAAGCAAGCCGCGAAGTGGCCGACTCCCTCCCGGGGGTCGGCCACTTTTTTTCATACGTCTTGTGGTTCGGGCGGATCTTCTCCGCGAACCAGCGCAAGGAGACATTCGGCATAGCGAGAATGCTTATCTGGCCCGATGCCCGAAATCGCAAGCAAATCGTCAGGGTCCGCAGGCTGCTGCTCCGTAATGGCCTGCAGGGTTGCATCGGTGAAGATCACATAGGCAGGCACAGCGCGGCGCTTGGCCTCAAATAGTCGCCAGTCCTTGAGCCGATCGAGCATCGCCTCGTTGAGATCAATCGGGCAATTCCGGCAGCGACCTCTCGTGCGCTCGGATCCGGTCACAAGCGCTGTGCCGCACTGCCTGCATGCTGCCGGCCCACGGCGCGAGCGCTCGGGGCGTGCTCGTGAAGTTCCTTTGCGTACGGAACCCTCACTCGCATTTCCTGACGTGGTCACTAGATCATCGAGGAATCGACTCGGTCGGCGACTTCCGCGGCCGCCCGGCTGACGCGCCCGCGACCAAGAGAGGCACAGGTGCTGACGCGCACGTGTGACTCCGACATAAAGAAGTCGGCGCTCCTCCTCAACGCGCGCGTCAGTTGTCGCATGAATGATCGGCATCGTGCCTTCTACGAGACCCACACAAAAGACCGCATCCCACTCCAGGCCTTTGGCTGCGTGTAGAGACGCGAGTGTCACACCGTCGGTGACAGGCGCGTGCTGAATTTCGGCTCGAAGGTCCAACTCGGCAATCACCTCTTTGAGTGTGCCCACAGTCTGGGCGAGGTCTTCGGCCAAAGTCGCGAGCGCAAAAAGGGATTCCCATTTCTCGCGCACAGCGCCGGTGCCCGCTGGCGGTTGCTCCGACCAACTCATTTCAGCGAGTACGGCACGCACGCGTTCAGCGACATCGGCGTCGGCATCAGCCCGCGCCGCTCCACGAAGACGCGTCATCGCCTCTCGAACTTCGGGGCGCTCAAAGAAACGCTCTCCCCCACGCAACACATACGGGATACCACGCTCAGCAAGTGCCTCTTCGAAATTCTCTGACATTGCATTGAGCCTGAATAGGATTGCGATCTCGCGTGGCGAGGTGCCTGCAGCGATCAAAGCAGCAATCTCCTCCGCCACTCCACGCGCCTCTGCGACCTCGTCATCGAACGAGATCACGCGCGGAGGCGGACCCTCCGGTCTCGTCGGACGCAAGGTGAGCCGCCAATCGCTTGGTGCTTGCTGGCCATCGGGGAGAGCGGGCGGCTGCGCAGCGGCAACGATGGAATTGGCAAGAGCGACGATCTGTGGAGTCGATCGATAGGAGCGTACAAGTTGCACAGAAGTCGCCTGCGGGAATCGCGCCGCGAATCCCAGTAGATGCGCGGGCGTCGCGCCGGCAAATGTGTAGATGGTTTGCACTGCATCACCAACGACGCAAAGCTCCTGCCTCTCGCCGACCCACAGATCCAGCAAACGCTGTTGCAGCGGAGAGACGTCCTGGTATTCGTCGACGGTGAACCAGCGGTACGCCTGATGAACTTCTTCGAGAACATCGCGCCGCGAATCAAGGATCGCGACCAGCAGCAAGAGCACGTCTTCAAAATCGATGAGGCCACGCTTCGCCTTGATCTCATCGTAGGCAGTGAAGATTCGGGCAATCTCGGCTGCGTCGATTGGTAGGTCGCGTCCGGCAGCAGCAGCACTGGCCGCAAATCGTTCGGGAGTGATTTGGGAGACCTTCGCCCACTCGATCTCACTGGAAAGATCGCGCACCATGGCCTGATCGGTAGAGACCCGACACTGGGAAGCTGCTTCGGCGACGATGCGTGCCTTAGTCGGCAAAATGTCGGGCAGAGCTCCGCCGACGGCTCGGGGCCAAAAGAAGCGCAACTGACGCAATGCGGCCGAGTGAAAAGTGCGGGCAGACACTCCGCCCACACCGAGGACACGGAGCCGTTCGCGCAGTTCCCCGGCCGCCCGGGCAGTGAACGTGACAGCGAGGGTCCGGCGTGGGTCGTGCACGCCCGTCAGGACCCCGTGGGCGATGCGATGGGTGATGGCACGAGTCTTTCCCGTGCCGGCGCCAGCGAGGACGACTACGGGGCCGTGGAGCGCCTCCGCGACGGCCCGCTGCTCAGGATCGAGCCCGAGGAGGGGGTCGATGTGCGGCGAGGTGGACACCGTGGAATGGTGGCACGTCACCCTGACGACGAGGAGGTTGCGGTGCTCACGATGTACTCCACGCCCTGGTGCGGCTACTGCCAGCGGCTCAAGGCCCAGATGGGACGCGCGGGAATCGACTTTGTCATAGTCGACATCGAGCAAGATCCCGAGTCAGCGGCCTTTGTGGCCTCGGTCAACGGCGGCAATGAGGTTGTTCCCACCTTGCGGTTTGAAGATGGCACCACGTTGACCAACCCGTCCATCGGACAGGTACAGGACAAACTTGCCTAGCGCGGGATCTGGATTGGTCGCGACCAATCACCAGGAAGATCATCGCCGTACCAACGCTCGATGAGTCGCCGGGCGATAGAGACTGCAGGCGGCAGGGATACCGACCCATCTCGACAGGCTGCAGCAAGTTCGTCTCGCGAGAACCAGCGCGCCTCCTCGATCTCGGTGCCATCCACCTCAATCGACGAATCCGTTGCCCACGCGTGATAGCCAAACATCAATGAGGACGGGAACGGCCACGGCTGACTGCCAAGGAAAACAACTTCACCCACGCGCACACCGGACTCTTCTTCGACCTCTCGACGCACTGCGTCTTCGGCGGACTCCCCGGGTTCAACAAATCCCGCGAGGGTAGAGAACCAGCCTTTCTCCCAACGCGTTTGACGGCCAAGTAGCGCACGATCATCCTCATCTCGTACGAGAACGATGACGGCTGGATCCGTGCGTGGGTAGTGCTCAGATCCGTCGTGCGGGCAACGCCGCACCCAGCCAGCCGAAGCCAAATCAGTTGCCGTGCCGCATCGCGAACACATCGGGTGAGCCCGATGCCAGTGATCGAGCCCGACCGCCGTCACCATCAAGCCGGCATCGCGGTCATCGAGCTGTGCACCGACGACTCGCAGATCAGCCCATTCAACGTCCGCAGGCAGATCGAGGAGCTCGGTGAGCACCGCGAAATAGGCGACCCCATCTTCGAGCCCTAAGAAGACTCGTGACACCTCGCTCGAGACGTCCATTGGCGAGACAAGGTAGAGACGTGGAACACCCTCGACAAAGCGCGCAGGCGCGCGACTGTTATTGACCGCGAGCACTCGCGTGCGCTCATCCGCCCACTTTTGTTGCAGCCAAGAATCATCTTGACGACGATGGGCGGCCTTATCGACGGTGCCTCGAGAAAGTGCTAGCGCACCAAGCAGCGCCCTATCAGCTCCGCTCGGCTCAGTAGTTGCGCTCACGTCACTAGCCTAGGCGCAGAGATCTAGAGTCGGTCGGTGGTGCGTCATTGACTGCCGCCGCGGAGAATTCGCTCGAGTCCTTCGCGATCAGGCAGTGAATGTGGACGATCTACTTCTCCCGAAGAAACAAGCAGGAACGCTGCATCAACCTCGTCAACGCTGAGTCCGTGCTGCTCTGCCCACGCCAATCGATAAATGGCGAGTTGCAAGGGGTGTAGTCCGGTGCGGCGGCCTGTCTTCCAATCGATGACCTCGGGGCGGCCGTTGTTGTCAAACACCGCGTCGATGCGGCCACTCACCACACGACCAGCCAGGACAAGCGCGAACGGTGCCTCTATGGCGATCGGCGTACGCTTGGAATAATCACTGCGCTCGAACGCTTCTTGGAGCGCTTGAAGATCAGCGTCACTTTCGATGTCGTCGTCAGCTGCACCCGGCAGGTCATCAGGAAGTAGCAGCGGCTGCTGACCATAGCGGGATTCGACCCACGCGTGAAAGCGCGTGCCACGCGCAGCCGCCGGTGCGGGTGGGCGCGGCATGGGCCGCGCAAGATCCAACAGATAGCGGTCGGGGTCGTCAGCAAGTCGGATCACATCGGATGCCGACAAGGAGTCTGGCAACTGCACGCGTCTCGATGATTGCGACGCTACCAGCGCCGCTTCAAGAAGCAGTGGCAGATTGCGGTCCCATTCGGCGATCACCAGAGACTCGTCCTTGGCGAGAGGTTGGACTCCTTGCATGCCTGGGTGAGACATATGCGCAAGAACCGCATCACGCGCTACTAGTCGAGCATCACGCGCGGAGGAATCAGGCGTGAAGGGGAAAGTGAGCGGTTCGCCGCTCCGGCGAAGTAATGGGTTCGTTGCATCATCGTCAGGTGCGCTGACCCAAACAGGAATGTTGCCACCTTGGGCCTTAATGAATGCATGCGCTTTGGTCAGCACTTCGCTTGGACCTCGGGGCTTGGTCTGACGGGACCCCCACCAATGTGCCGACATCGTCAACGAGCTTTCAGCACGAGTCACCGCAACATAAGCAAGGCGAAGTTCTTCGCGCGCGTCAAGCGCACGGCTAGCCGCTTCGAAGGCCTTGAGTTGCACACTCCGCGGGGATTCGCCTGCCACCGGATAATCAGGGAGTTCCTTGGGCCGATCTTCACGAAGGTCCCACGGAATGACCGATGGAGCATCCGGCCACCGCGATGCGCCCTGGCTACTCGGGAAGACGCCGGTGCTCAGGTAAGGCAACACCACATGACGGAACTCCAGGCCCTTGGCCTTATGCACAGTCATGATCCGAACCGCATCTGGGTGAGCCGGAGATGGAACTTCGGCAGCGTTAATGCCGTACTGCTCGCAGACCTGAAGCATGCCAAGGAAGCCCAACAATGATGACCCGCCGGCAGAATCGCTAAAGGTGGTCGCGAGAGCCATGAACTCCGAGATAGCTGCTGCACGTGTCTGAATCGCGGCACTTTCACCGATAGCCGCTTCGACACCGAGTCCAGTGACTGCCAGGACTCTCCCGATGATGTCTTGCAATGGTTCATCAAGGTGTCGACGAAGGCCACGCAGCTCGTCGGCGAGCTCGCCCAACCGCGCACGTCCGGCGCTTGAAATCGGCGGCATGCCTGCCGAGTCGTCATCAGCCACATCCAGCGCCTCGAGCAAGGAGATGCACTCGCTAGGGTCGCTCGCAACCACTGCATCGACCAGCGATTGCTGAATAGTCTGGGTGTCGTTGCGTTGACGCCCGCCAATAAGCGCTGCTGCCCGCGCGCCTAAAGCCGCAAGGTCTCGTACGCCGAGGGCCCAACGCGGTCCCGCGAGCAGGCGCATGAGCGCTACGTTGGCAGTGGGATCGATGAGGACTTCAAGTATTGATCGGAGTTCGATGATCTCGGGCCGATCGAGGAGTTCGGAAGCGCCTTCAATTTGCGTCGGTATGCCCGCAGCGACTAAAGCCGAATTGATCTCGATGGAATACTCGCGAGCACGAACGAGCACAGCGATGTCAGACCACCTGCCCGCCTCTTTGCCCATGTGAGCAACTTGCTCGACAACCCACCGTGTCTCATCCTCGATCGTCTCGAAGAGAGCGCAGGTCAATTGCCCCTCACCCTTCTCCGGCCCCGCCGCGGGCGCGAGCGGCCTGACCGATGTGTGTGCCTCACGCAGCGGCGCAGAAAGCAGGTTGGCGAGTTCGAGAATCTGCGGACCCGAGCGGCGATTAGCGCTCAGCGAAAAGGGCTCGGCGCTATCAGCTACAGCGCCCGAGGGGAAGTGCTCCAGGAAGTTGTCGATGTTGTCGACGGTGGCACCTCGGAACCCATAGATCGCCTGGCACTGATCTCCAACGGCGGTTACCGGATGAGCGTGCGCGAAGAGGGATTGCAGCAGCATGCGCTGGGCTAATGATGTGTCCTGGTATTCGTCGAGTAGCACCAAGCGATGGCGCTCACGGCTCAGGGTGCGGACATCTTCGAAGGCATTGGCCAATTTGAGAGCAAGTCGCGTCTGATCAGCAAAGTCAATGCGGCTTAAATCATGCTTCACTTCGCGGAATCGTTGGACTAATCCAGCCAATTCGCGACGCTGTCGCGAGGTGGCGAGCATGTCTTTGCCGGCTTCCTGAAGCGGCTTTTTCCCGTCGAACGCGACCAGTTGCTCGATGAGCTCTGTGTCCCACGCGATGAGCTCTAGCGGGTCTACACCAGTGTCT
>CAINMH010000182.1 GCA_903850745.1 uncultured bacterium | reverse complement strand
GCGATCACCTGGCAGGTCGTGGCCAGCCCGAAGACCAAAGCCGCGGCCAGCATCATGTCAGCCGGGGACACCTGGGTCATGGAGGACATTGTTCCGCCAGCCCGGGCTTGCTCGACGGCGACACCCACCGGGTGATTTCCTCAGGGGGTGTTGTCTGGCTTGGCCTCGGTTGTATCGGTGTCGCCGGACCGGTGCCTGCGATGGATCCACGCGTCGATGTCGTCGACATCGCGCTCGACAGCACCCTTCAGATCAACGGCCGCATTCTCGGCGAGCTTTTCCCGCTTCGCCGCAACGGCGCCTTCCGCCGCCTCGCGTGCCAATGGCCCACCACCCGGCCCACGAAGGGCGTAGGCCAGCACCACCGCCAGAGTTGCACCGGCAAAGGGTCCGACAAGATAGATCCAGTAGGCCGTGAAGTTGTTGGAAATCAGATCAGGCGCGAAGGAACGCACCGGATTCATCGATGCGCCCTCGAGCGGGCTTGCCCATAGCCCCGCCAGGGCGATGTAGCCGCCGACAGCGAGAGCGCCGATCGGCCCGATGTTCTGCGCACCTGATGCCGTGCCGAGAATGACGCTCACCAAGCCCAACGTGAGGATGAACTCCATGGCAAGCCCTGCCCACGGCGAGGTTCCGGCTGCCGGGTAGGTCGCGCCATTGCTCGCCGAGACACCGATAACCCACTGCAGGAAGGCGACGGCGAGCAATGCGCCGATGACCTGGGCGACGATGTAGGGAATCACGCGCCGCCACGGAAAGTCACCGCGCAGAGCGAAGGCGAAGCTCACCACCGGGTTCAGGTGGGCACCGGAGATCTTGCCCATGAACAAGATGATCGCCATGACCATGAGACCGGGTGCCACGACTGCAGCAGCGCGCGACACCGTGCCCGGGTAGGCGGCTGCCATCATTCCGCCGCCAGCTGCGACGAGTACCAGGAAGAAGGTGCCAAGGATCTCGGAAAGAAGGCGGCGAAAGCCATACGCGGGGTTCACGAAGTCGGCCTTCTCGTCGACTACATCGCGGGCAAGGGTGTTCAAGGCAAGATCGCTCACCACTTCAGTGTGGCCTATGCCGCAGCAGAAACAAGCAACACGACTACTTCGACCACTACGCAGACCAATATCGCGTTAAAGGTCGCGGCTCTGCTCTTCGACATTCGGGCGAAGGTGCCGGCGCACGCAAGCGTGACAACTAATGCCACCGGGTACCACAGACTCGACTGCGCGCTCTTCAAGGCCAATACTGCAGTGCCGATCAGAAGCAGGAGCCAACACAGTCTGGTCGCTCGCACCACCCCAAGACTGATGACGAACCCCCTCACGCCAGCCGCTCTATCGGTATCGACATCAGGCAATGCATTCGCAATATGGGCACTGACACCGACGATCGCGAAGGCCACTGGCAACCAGAGCTGCGGTGCCTCTCCGCTGAGCCCGTACGTCAGGAAGGCAGGTACGGCTCCGAACGCAAGCGCATAAGGCAGCCAGGACCACCAGGTGCGCGAGAGCACAGTGTTATAGAGCCACGCCATGGCCAGCGCGAATACGTGGAATGAACCACCCACGAGCCCCGCGACAGTCCAACTCAGAACACACGAGATTGCCAGTGCGCAAACAGCCGCGATCCACAGTGCCTTGGCTGTGATTCCCACCGCCACGGTGGGCTTGTCTCTTCGCCCTGAACGCAAGTCGAACGGGGCGTCGAAGGCATCGTTGCTCCAGCCCACGG
>CAINMH010000181.1 GCA_903850745.1 uncultured bacterium | reverse complement strand
CACGGTGCTCGCAAGGGTCTGGCCGACACTGCTCTGCGTACCGCTGACTCCGGCTATCTCACTCGGCGCCTTGTCGATGTGTCGCAGGACGTCATCGTTCGTGAGGTTGATTGCGAAACAGATCGTGGCCTCGAGTTCACGATTGCAGTCACTGTGGGTGGCAAGGTGCGTCCGCACGATGCCCTCGACACCACGGTGTCGTCGCGTGTTCTCTCGCGTGATGTAGTGGTCAATGGCGAGACCATTGCGCCTGCGGGGGAGGAACTCACCACCGCTCGCTCAGAAGAACTCGTTGCTCTCGGCGTCGAGTCCGTCCGCGTTCGTTCTGTCCTCACTTGCGAGAGCAAGGTCGGCACGTGTGCGATGTGCTACGGCAAGAGCCTTGCTACCGGCAAGCTTGTTGATGTGGGCGAGGCCATTGGCATCATCGCCGCACAGTCAATCGGCGAGCCCGGCACCCAGCTGACGATGCGTACCTTCCACACCGGTGGCGTGGCTGGCGATGACATCACGCATGGTCTTCCTCGCGTGGTCGAGTTGTTTGAGGCACGCACTCCCAAGGGTGTTGCGCCAATTAGCGATGTCACGGGCCGGATCCGTTTCGAGGATTCCGACCGCACTCGCAAGATCGTCATTGTCCCTGATGATGGCGCCGAAGAGATTGGCTACACGGTCTCTAAGCGCGCTCGTCTGCTCGTCGAAGACGGCGGACGCATCAACGTGGGCGATCCGCTGGTGGTGGGTGCAATTGACCCCAAGCAGGTGCTCCGCATCCTCGGCAACCGTCAGGTGCAGCTGCACTTGACAGATGAGGTTCAGAAGGTCTATCGCTCGCAGGGCGTGTCGATTCATGACAAGCACATCGAGGTCATCGTGCGCCAGATGCTCAAGCGCGTAACGATCCTCGAGCCCGGTGACACGGACTTCCTTACGGGCGAATTGGTCGAGCGCACGGCGTTCGAGACGGGCAACCGCGCGGTCGTGGCAGAAGGCCACACCCCCGCATCCGCTCGCCCCGAACTCATGGGCATCACCAAGGCGTCTCTCGCTACTGAGTCTTGGCTCTCGGCGGCCTCCTTCCAGGAGACCACCCGAGTGCTCACCGACGCGGCGATCCATGCCAAGAGTGACCCGCTGCTTGGCCTGAAGGAGAACGTCATTCTGGGCAAGCTCATTCCGGCTGGCACGGGCATGCCGATCTACCGCAACATCACGGTGGAGCCAACCGAGGAAGCCAAGGCGGCCATGTACGCCTCCTTCGCTGCCTACGACGACCTCGACTACGGGTTCGCGCCGGCGGCAACGCAGGCTGTACCGCTGGAGGAGTTCAACTACGGCGGATACAACAACAATAAGTAAACGGCTTGCTAGTTCTGGGGTGCTCGCGTTAGCGGGTACCCCAGAACTTTTTTTAAGGCTCCTTTCGGGCGCCCGACGTCTGCGACTATGGGTGAATTCCCCACATTTCTCAGAGGGCCCTATCGCTGCGGATCCCTTCCCGCGGTAAGGTCCTGACAACCGAAGTTCTAGATGGGCCCAGCCCGATCCGAGGAGATTCACGTGACCACCGTTATTTCCATCCATTCCTTCCGAGGCGGCACGGGCAAGAGCAACACCACGTCTAACCTTGCCGGTCAACTGGCGTCGATGGGCAACCGGGTTGCGGTGGTGGACACTGACATTCAAAGTCCCGGGATCCATGTTCTTTTCGGGTTTGCGGATGATCTCGACAACACGCTAAATGACTATCTTTGGGGCAAGTTGCCGATCAAGGATGCGGCGCACGATGTCACTTCCGTTATTGCCAAGACCACGGCGGTGGCCGAAGGTGGCGCGCTCTACCTCGTCCCGTCGAGCATGAAGGCCGGCGACATCGCGCGCGTCTTGCGCGAAGGTTACGACGTCGGAACTCTTAACGACGGTTTCCGTGCGCTTGCCAAAGATCTTCAACTTGACTACTTGCTCATTGATACGCACCCGGGCCTCAACGAAGAAACGCTGCTGTCCATCACCATCAGCGACATCTTGTTGTTGATCCTTCGCCCGGATCGCCAAGACTTCCAAGGCACTGCAGTCACTGTGGACATCGCACGCAAACTCAATGTGCCGGCGTTGTATCTCGTCGTTAATAAGGTGCCGCGTGGTGTCGATACAGAGGACTTGCGCGCGCAGATGACTGCTGCCTATGCAGCCGAGACTGCGGCGATCCTGCCGTTGGCCGAAGAAGTTGTCCAGAATGCATCGGCAGGATTGTTCTCTCTCACCAACCCCGACCATGCGTGGTCAGAGCAGCTTCGGACCATCGCACAGCGCGTGAGCGGATAGGAATTTCCGCATGTCCGATAAGTCGGAAGCGGATCCCTGGGATTTTCTCACCCCCCATGTGAGTTCTAGTTCTACCGAATCAGAATCCGTGGAACCGGCGGAAACCCCGAAGGTCGAGGCGGACGGCGATGACCCATGGAGTTTCTTGACTGCCCGAAAGGCAGAGGTCGCCGCACGTGACGATTCTGGGAGCGTTCCGGAGGCGCTGGTCGAGAAGCGCGAAGCAGGCGAATTTCGTGCGGATATGGGGGGTGAATCCCTAAAGCGTCGGGCGCTTCCAATGGCGCTATGTCTGGCATTGGTGTCCGTAGCCGGGTTCCTGACGGAGACCGTTGCAGCGACTCAGTTGGTGTCGCTGGCCGGCGCAACCTCGCTGTTCATTGTGTATCCGCTCGGCGGGCTTGGTCTGATCGTGCTTGCACTCATCCAGTTCCGGTTTGTTGATCAAAAGGCACGCTTGAAGGTGCTGCGCCTCGCCAGTTTGCTCTATGCAGTTGCGTTTATCATCACGCTGATCCTGTTGGGTAGCTCCGTTGCCCCGATCATCTGCATCGCAATTGTCTACCTTCTCGGCGACCAATTGAACTTCCTAGTGCCTTTGTTGATCTGGAGTCTCGCTGGCGATGAGTTCAATGTTGCTGAGGGTCGCAAGGTATTCGGTTGGATCATCGCCTGGACATACGGAGGGCAGCTTCTCGGCCTGGCGATCGCAGCAAGCAGCCCATTCGCATTCAGTGCCCTGAATTTGCCGCTACCGCTGCTGCTCCTTATTGATCCGATCGTGTGCATTTTTGTCGGGTTGTGGCTGCCGCTACGGCTGAAAGGCACTTTTGCGGCAAAAGGCCTCAACACCCCAGAATCCCTCAAGACGTCTCTCGCTGGGGCCTGGGACTTCATTAATGGGGTCCCGATCTGGAGGACCTTCCTGCTGGCTTCGACGATTACCTTTATCGGCGGCATGACCGTATTCCTGTCTTTCATGACAGGCGAGGGCGAACTCATCGGCTCCGATGCAGGTCAGCTTCAGTTCTTCTTTGGCTCGGTAATGCTGGCGTCGCTGATTATGTGTCTCCTGCTGCAAAT
>CAINMH010000180.1 GCA_903850745.1 uncultured bacterium | reverse complement strand
CACGGCTACTGCGAGGGCTCCAGCGTGCCGCGCCGCCACTACATCGCCCGGATGGTCCCCCACATAGGCCCATGCGCCCTCATCGAGCAGCGTGGCCCCCTTGGCCTCCGCAAAGCGGCTGCCCACCACCAAATCGGCAGGTAGGCCTCCGGCGGCTAGTACTCCTTCTACATGATCGCCTCGTTTGGCCGAGATAACGAGAACCCGGCCCCCTAGGTCATGGACCGCCGCAATCGCCTCCCGAGCCCCAGGAAGAACCTTGGTGAAAGGAATGACATGGGTGACGTAACGCTCGCGGTAGGTCGCCATGAGGACTTCGGGATCTACATCGGGGAGCCAACGAGGGAAGACGTGATCCAACGGCCACCCCACCGTGGGATAGACCTCAGCAGGGTCAACGGTGACGCCATGTAAGGAGCAGGCATAGACGATGCATTCCACGATCCCATCAGCCGAATCGACCAAGGTCATATCGAGGTCAAAACCCACCACCAGAGGTCGCGACTCGCTCGGGTTCACCGAGTCAGGGTAACGTCATACGGATGACCACACAGCGCACGAGGAGCCTCGCCGATGACCTGCGTCGTCGATCAGCGGAGGATCTGTGCGCGCTTGTTCGCGTACGACCTGACCTGATCGACCCAGTTCCACAGTCACTCGGACACTTATCCGTACGTGCAACCGCGATCCCTTCCGTGACGCGCGCGCTCGATCAAGTCGATGAGTTCGGCTTACAGGTCCTGGCCGCAATGGGAACTTTGCCAGAGCCCGTTTCTCCCGTCGCGGTTGCGAGCGCACTCGATCCGGCACCGCTATCTCGTGTAGCTGAGACGATGCATTCGTTGTGGTTGCAAGCGCTGGTTTGGGGCGACACCGACGCGATGCACGTTGTCCGCACGGTGCGAGAAACCAACACCGCGTGTCACACCAGTGTCTCCCACCCAGCCTTCTCCCCACGCGTTCTGCCTGCACCGACACATCGCGATTCGTCAGCCATCGCGCACGCACTCGATGCATTGACAGCGGTCGCACTACTCGGATTCACCTGGGAAACTCAGCCACCCGCTGCACTCCGGGGCGGAGGCATCAGTACGCGCGACATAACCGTCACTGCCAGAGCGATCGGCTGTGAACCGGACGATGCAGAGTTGTGGATCGACCTCGCTACCCAGGCCCTTCTCGTCGGGCGCGATCGCCACAATCCTGAGTCTTGGCTACCCACGGCGAAGTTCGATGATTGGCTACAGGCAGGTGGACTCGCACGTTGGCAAGAACTCGTTGAAGCCTGGCTCGCTACCGATGACCTCCACGAGTTCTTAATCGATGTGCTCAACACCTACGAAGGGTCCATTCCGACCGAGGATGTCTTGACGTTGGTCGATGAGAGGTTCCCCCGAACATCGTCTCCAGCACGTACGACGCAGGTGCTGAACGCGCTTCGGGTCATGGACTTGCTCGGGCTCGTTGTTGGCGGCAGTCTCGCGATGCCGGGCCGCACTCTCACCGTCGACCTTCCCGAGCCGATCGAGAAGATTCTGCTCCAGGCAGACTTGACCGCTGTGGCGCCGGGACCCCTGACTCCAGAGATTAATCGAATCATGCGTCTTGTTGCCGACGTCGAATCCACCGGGAGTGCGACTGTCTTTCGGTTCAAGCCCAGCACCATCTCGAGGGCATTAGCTACCGGCATGACGGCTGAAGGGATTCTCGGCTTCCTCACCTCACATTCACTCACGCCGATGCCTCAGCCATTGGCGTACATAGTGAATGACCTCGCCCGGCAGGTCACCCACGTGGATCCGCCCGCGTCCTTGCGGGCTCCCACTCCAGCTGTGCCGTCAATCGTCAGCGTTGATGCTGCTGTCGTGGTGCGCGTCGTCATGGAGTCCGATGGCGAAGCGGCTCCACCGCCGCTCAATGCGTCGTCGGTCAAGACGATGCCCGCCGGTCGCGTCGTAGCGATCATCCGAGATGCAGTCCTGGCAAACGCGCGACTACGCATCGGGTATGCCGAGTCGACCGGAGTGACCAGCGAGCACAGCATCGAACCGATTCGTCTAGCTTCGGGCCGACTGACCGCTTACGACCACTCGGACGATTCCGTGCGCACTTTTGCGGTGTCCCGCATCACTGGCGCAGTCCCGGCGTGACACCATGAATGCCGTGTCCATCGAACTCACGAACCGCATGATTGACAGCGTTCGCACCCTCGTCGAGATTGAGTCGCCCAGCGACAATCCGGACGCCTGTCGTCACTGCATGGTCGCAGCGTCGGAACTATCGCAAGCGTGGCTCGGCTCGCCCGGTGATATTTACGAATACAACGGTCAGCCCCTGCACATCTGGGGATCGCGTACGCCCCAGGTCCTCATCCTTGGCCACCTCGACACCGTGTGGCCACTCGGGACTCTCCAGCGCATCCCGTGGTCATGTGACGGCGAAGTCATGCGCGGGCCGGGCGTCTTCGACATGAAGGTGGGCGTCGTTCAAGCGTGGGCGGCTCTGCACCTAGCCGGACTGGGAGTTCATGACGGTGTCTCGATCCTGCTGACTAGCGACGAGGAGATCGGCTCTCGCGCGTCTCAGGAAGTTATTCGCGAAATGGCAGCCGGGGCCAAGGCTGTTCTCGTCATGGAGCCATCGATCGATGGTGCTTTGAAAACTGCGCGCAAAGGCACGAGCTGGTACGACATTCGCATCCGAGGCCGCGCCGCGCACGCGGGTCTCGAGCCCGAAAAGGGCATCAACGCACTTCTCGAGGCAGCGGCTCTCGTGACTGAGTTCGCGACATACGGCAACGCAGAACTCGGCACAACGGTCACACCGACAACTGCGCGTGCTGGCGTCACCTCTAACACCGTGCCAGACGAGGCTGTCTTGGGCATCGACGTGCGTGCGTGGACGGCATCCGAGCAGCAGCGTGTGGATCATCTCGTGAGAGCGTGGCGGCCCCGCCATCCCGAGGCGACCATTGAGATCTTTGGTGGAGGTATCAACCGCTCCGCAATGGAGCCTTCCGTCTCGGCGATGCTCTTTACGTTGGCCGACTCAGTGTCGGCAGGGCTCGGATTCGGCACCCTTGAGTCTCGCGCCGTGGGTGGAGCAAGTGACGGCAACATCACCGCGGCGCTAGGAGTGCCCACGTTGGACGGCCTTGGCGCCGTTGGCGATGGCGCGCATGCCGATCACGAATGGGCCAGCGTCTCTGCGATGGGCCAGCGCGCACACATCACGGCCTCGCTCATCCGCGAACTTCTCGGATCCTGATGGCCGACGGCCCACTCATCGTTCAGAGCGACAAGACGCTCCTGCTTGAGGTTGACAACGAACAATCCGAAAACTGTCGCCGCGCCATTGCACCTTTCGCCGAACTCGAACGAGCACCCGAGCACATTCACACCTACCGCATAACACCGCTCGCCTTGTGGAATGCCCGGGCCGCCGGCCACGACGCGGAGCAGGTCGTCAACACACTGATCACGTACTCGCGTTATCCCGTGCCGCACGCATTGCTCGTTGATGTCGCAGAGACGATGTCGCGTTATGGCCGCCTCACGTTGCACAAACATCCCGATTATGGACTTGTACTCGTGACTACGGATGTGCCCGTGCTTGAGGAAGTTATTCGCAACGGCAAGGCGTCACCCATGTTCGGCGCGCGCGTGGATGACTTCACAATCGTCGTCCACTCCAGCGAACGCGGCAACCTCAAGCAGGTGCTGCTCCGCATCGGCTGGCCCGCCGAAGACCTGGCTGGATACGTCGATGGCGAAGCACATCCAATCGAGTTGAGCACTAGCGAAGACGGTTGGCACATCCGCGACTACCAGCGTGAGGCAGCCGAGGGATTTTGGCACGGCGGTTCGGGCGTAGTAGTTCTGCCATGTGGCGCCGGCAAGACGGTCGTGGGTGCTGCAGCCATGGCTCTCGCGAAAGCAACCACACTCATCTTGGTCACGAACACGGTTGCCGCCCGTCAATGGCGAGCCGAACTACTGCGACGCACTTCTCTCACTGAGGATGAAATCGGCGAATACTCAGGTTCCCGCAAGGAGATACGCCCGGTCACCATTGCGACCTACCAGGTGATGACCACCAAACGCAAAGGTATGTATGCCCACCTTGACCTATTTGACGAGCACGACTGGGGCTTGATCATTTATGACGAAGTACACCTGCTGCCCGCACCAATCTTCAGATTTACCGCAGACATTCAGTCGCGTCGACGGCTAGGCCTCACCGCAACATTGGTGCGCGAAGACGGCCGTGAAGCTGACGTCTTTAGCCTCATCGGCCCAAAGCGCTACGACGCTCCTTGGCGGGACATCGAGGCACAAGGTTGGATTGCGCCGGCCGATTGTGTCGAGGTGCGCGTCACGCTGCCCGAGCGCGAGCGCCTGGTCTACGCCACGGCCGAACCCGACGAACGCTATCGACTAGCAGCAACCACGCGTTCAAAGCTTGAGATCGTCAAGAGCCTCTTGGCCGAACATCCTGAGGAACACATCCTCGTCATCGGGCAATATCTCGATCAACTTGCGGAGATCTCTGGAGCAATCGATGCCCCAGTCATCACCGGCGAAACGCCGATCAAGGAACGGGAGCGACTTTTTGAGTCATTCCGCACTGGTGAGACGCGCGTACTTGTAGTGAGCAAGGTTGCTAATTTTTCGATTGACCTGCCCGAAGCAGGCATAGCAATTCAGGTGAGCGGGACCTTCGGTTCACGCCAGGAGGAGGCCCAACGGCTCGGTCGCGTGCTACGCCCCAAGGGCGATGGACGCACCGCTCGCTTCTACTCGATCGTGTCGCGCGACACCCTT
>CAINMH010000179.1 GCA_903850745.1 uncultured bacterium | reverse complement strand
GAGATGTGATCATTCATACGGGCTAGCGGGCGGCGAGATCGCTTCGATCGCGGAAACCGAGAGACCGGGGATCGGAACCGTGCTGCCAGAGATCACGAGGTTGTCGGGGATCCACGTACCGGTGAGCGTTACCCAGGTATCGGCCGCAGGGTTGGACCAGTCGGCGGGGACGTTGGTGACCTTGACCCGAACCGGCTGGGCGTCGGCAGCGCAACAAGCCATCGACTGACGAGCCAACCACCAACCGCCGTCGGGGTCCGGCGTAACGAATCCGGTGAGTTGCAACTCGCGATCGAGCACGGTCGCACCTCCCCCATCGATCGTTCGAATGACAAAGTCCGTCACACGAATCGGCACTGGATCTCCGTCGGGCAACGGAAGTTCATAGTCCTCGCTGACGGCAACGGGGATGGAGTTGCCTCCGGCGCGCGCAGCGTCGTAGGCGCCCAGAGCCGGCGGTGCAGCGAAGAAAAGGACCACACCCGGGACGATTAGGAACCAAGCGCTCATGGGCTCGCGGTGACCTGCATCGCCGTCGTGGTGCTCGTGCGCTGTGCCTCGTGCGCGAATAGCATCGATGAACCACAACACCGCAAGTACAACGAGGATCGATCCTGTGAGCAAAAGTGGAATACGCATCACGGGTTTGACGTATGCCATGAACATGTTCGTCACGCTAATTGCGATGACGCCAAAGCCCAACAGATTGAGCATGATTGCCTGCATCACCTTCGTCATGTCAGCAACCACCATCCGACGAAAGCACTCATGAGTACTGCCACGACGAAGGTTGTCGGCGCGAAGCGAGATGCGAATCGACGTCCAAAGATGCCGACCTGCATGCCCACGAGTTTGAGGTCCACCATCGGACCTACAACCATGAAGGCCAGCATCGCGGTCGGAGAGAACTGCGTGAAGCTTGCCGCGATGAAGGCGTCGGCTTCGGAACACACGCACAAGACCACTGCAAGGAGCGCAAGTGCGAGGATGGCCAACAGCGGATTATCGGCAACCGCATCCATCAAGGAGACAGGTACAACTGCGTCAAGTATTGCGGCGACTCCTGCACCGATGACGAGGAAGCCGCCGGCATGCAGGAAGTCGTGGGTGGCTGCTCGACGGAAGGTATCAAACCTGGTGGCTCCGTGCAGGTGCTCGCGCATGAGCGGGCGCAGCCATTCGGCTTTCCCAAATCGGAGCCAGAGCCAGCCCATGGCGATCGAGACCGCGAGGGACGCAACTAAACGAGAGAGCACCATTTCCGGCTGACCGGGAAAAGCCACCCAGGTTGAGGCCAACACGACAGGGTTGATGGCTGGGGCCGCGAGGAGAAAGGTGAGCGCGGCTGCCGGACGGACGCCCGACTTTATGAGCGCGCCGCCAATGGGTACCGATGCGCATTCGCATCCCGGGAGCACAAGGCCCGCGCAGCCGGCGACGGGCACCGCGAGCACCGGATTCTTCGGCAGGATTCGCTGCCACAGCGCCCGCGGGACAAAGGCGATGATCGCTCCCGAGAGCAGCACGCCAAGTATTAAGAAGGGCAATGCCTGGACGACTATGGAAATGAAAATTGTTGAGGCTGTCGTGACTGCCGGACTGCTCAATCCCTCGAATACCCGAAGTTGCGCTGCGATCGACAGCACGATGATCAAGGAGACGACGATTCCCAGCACCTGACCTTTCGTCGAGGTGCGAGCAGGGCTCGCGAGATTCACTACTGATTCGAATCGTGGGATGCGGAGCGTCGGCGAGTGATGCCGAACCACAGCGCGGCAAGTGCGCCCATCACGACGGCAACACCGAGCAGGATCATCGGGGTGTTGTTACCGCTGCTGCTCGACAGATCAACAACGTCTTCCCCAGCGGCTCCGGCGGCCTGGCGATCAATCTCGGAGTCCGATGCCGAGACGCTTGCTGACGCACTAGGGGACGCACTTGCAGATGCACTCGGTGACGCACTTGCTGATGCACTTGCTGACGCAGTCGCAGATGCACTTGCTGACGCAGTCGCAGATGCACTTGCTGATGCACTCGGTGAAGCGCTCGGTGAAGCGCTCACCTCAATCGCCTTCGCCGCTTCAGGTACTTTGTCACCGGTGATGGTCGACACGATCATGTTTCCACGCTGTGACCCGTAGGTGCTGCGAATCGCGCCCGCAAGATCACTCCACGTTTGTTGAGCCTGTTTCATCGCTCCGCACACCGCCAGCGAGAAGTTTTGCTGCCCGCCTGGGCCACTTATCTGACCACGTGCATATTTGTTCGTGGGCGATGCTCCGGCGCAAGATCCCGGATTGATGTACCCATTGTCCTTTGCTAGCACCGAATGCGTGACACGACCCTTG
>CAINMH010000178.1 GCA_903850745.1 uncultured bacterium | reverse complement strand
GACGCCCGCGTCAGCGACAAAACTGAACTCTCGCGCGGTTCGGCTCACTCAGGGGCAGTCAACAGCCACCATCAACTTCACCGGATTACCGGCAGGAGCGGTGATATCCGTGGTGAATGCAGACGGCAAGGACTCCGATGGGCGCACGCTCCAGATTGTGCAAGTGACGCTTCCCGCAAAGGCTGCTATCACTCTCGTAGCCACTATCTCCTGAGTCAACGGGTAGGAACCACTACGGTGAGGGGACCCCGATCGGAGGCCCCATGCGCCGCATTGCTCTCATTGCCAGCCTGACTCTCGTCGCCTCGTCGCTTGGGCTGGCTGCGATCCCGGCACAGGCAGAGGCTCCGGTCCCTGTCACGGCACCGGCACTTGATCAGCCAGTGACGGTCATGCTCGAGCTCACCGCGGCGCCGAGTTCGCAAATCTTCGAACGAGCGCGCAGTCGCGGTCGCTCGCCTCGCTCGGCGTCAATGAATCAGTCCAACAAGGTCGAGGCGATTGCAGCCAACGTCACTCGCCGACTCGACGTGAACTCCACCGTGCTGTACTCCACAAGCGTGCTCTACTCCGGAATCGCGGTACGCACGACAACGTCAAAATTGCGGGCGCTGAACAACTTGCCTGGAGTCCGCGCCGTGCACCGCATGGTCGCGAAAAGCCTCACACATGGTACGAGCGTTCCACTCACCGGTGCACCGGTGAACTGGGCCAATCCTGGCGGCACTGGCGAGGGCGTGACCATCGGCATCATCGACTCCGGCATTGACTACACCCACGCAGATTTCGGTGGTCCGGGCACACCACTCGATTACCAAACTGCACTCACAGCGAAAGAAAATGGTGTCGCGGCTGACTATCCCGAACCCGACAAGGTCGCGGGTGGCTACGACTTCGCGGGCAACGACTACACCGGCTTCAATAATCCCACCCCCGACAACAATCCACTCGACTGCGGCGGCCACGGCTCCCACGTCGCTGGCACGGCCGCAGGATTCGGTGTTGTTGGCGGTGCAGCGTATGCAGGTCCATATAACTCCTCGACGGATATGTCGAACTTCGATATCAGCCCTGGCATGGCACCGAAGGCGACGTTATATGCACTCAAGGTCTTTGGCTGCGAAGGCAGCACCCTGCTGGTGGCTGACGCTTTGGACTGGGCAGCCGATCCCAATGGCGATGGCAATCCGGCAGACCACCTCGACATAGTGAACATGTCTCTTGGTGCAGACTTCGGATCTGCGGATGACCCAGATTCGGTAGCTACCCAAAATGCCGTAGAACTCGGGATTTCCGTAGTTGTCGCAGCCGGAAACAACGGCGACATGTTTGAGACCGTGGGTAGTCCGGGCACTGCGCCTGGTGCGATCACCGTCGCATCAAGCGTCACCAGCGAGAGTGTTCTTGATGGGCTTAACTTCGTGCCTGATGCTCTCCCCGCCGTCCTCGCCGGGGGCCTTCAGAGCACCGCGTATGACTGGATCAACGATCCAGGGCTGATCGGGACAGCCAAGGAATGGCCAGGAGTCGTGTGGGGCGACGAAACATCCGCCGGTTGCACGACACATAACCCGGCGGATCCACCCGTATTCGCAGCAGGTGAAGTTGCTGTGCTCTACTGGAATGACACCAGCGAGAACTACTGCGGATCCCGAACAGCAACCCAGAACGCGCGGCTTGCTGGCGCAATCGGGGTTATTTTTGCATCAGTCCAAACCCAGCCTGTTCCGATTTTTGGTGATGGATACGCAGCAACTGAGACGCCACCAGTTGATCCCATTCCCGCGTTCCTTCTTGGTCAGGCTGCGGCCAATGTGTTTCGTACGTCTTTGGATTCAGCGACTGCAGTGACGGTGGATTCTTCATTCTCTCTCCGCGCCGCGATTCGAACCACAATTACACCTGATCCCACCGACTCGTTGTCGTCGTTCTCCTCGCGCGGCACCACGCTTGACGGCAACAGCAAGCCGGACGTGTCAGCACCGGGGCAGGCAATCTTGTCCGCGTGGGTGGGCAGCGGTGCCGGTGCGGTGAGCTACGAAGGCACATCCATGGCATCTCCGCACGTGGCTGGGCTAGCAGCACTTGTGGTCGCGAAGCATCCCGTGTGGACGCCCGCGATGGTGAAGGCGGCGATAGTCAATAACGCCAACGCGTCAATCTCCGTCTCGGGACCTGGTGATCTCAACATCTACGCACCCACTCGGGCGGGTGCGGGCCGCATCAACACAACAGCGACCTTGCGCGCCGGGTCAGTGGCGAAGAGCTCAGCAACAAATGGCTCCGTGTCCGTGTCGTTCGGAGTGGTAGAGACCGACTCCACCACGACGGTGCACCAAGACGTCGTTGTGACGAACACGCGGCTGACATCTCCAGCCACCTACTCGGTGGGCTATAACCCGATCACAGATATTGCTGGCGCAACTTTCACCGTGAGCCCAACGTCTATCAAGGTAGGGCCTGGAGGCAGCACCACAGTACGTGTGACGCTTACCGCCGTAGCCAAAGACCTGCTTCACTCCCCTGATCGCACGCTCGATCTCGATCCGGCAGGCACTGGCCAGACGAGAGACTGGCTCACCATCGCCAGTGGGTTGCTGCGCTTCACTCCGATCCGTGGCACCAGTGGCGTTAGCATGCGTCTGCCCGTCTCAGCTGCTCCTCGACCGGTGTCGACCATGAAGGCTCCTGCCTCTGTCGACGCGGTGCAGACGACGCCCGGCGGAGCTTTCTTAGGCACGATCACCATGAACGGCTCAGGACTGAGCAACGTCGCTCCGTCGCCCGCACCGGCGTACGCCACCGAAAAATCCTATGCATCGTTCTTTCAGCTTCTCGGCGATAGTGCCGCAATGCCTGACTGCAGCGACATTCTGCAGGTGGATTGCATTCCCTTTGCTGATGGCCAAGCAGCCGACCTCAAATACTTCGGATATGCGGTTGACTCCGAATACGCATACTTCGGCATCGCGACGCATGGGCCGTGGCGGACTGCGTCTAACATCTCCTCCTTCGAAGTCAGCATCGATACAACAGGAGACGGCGTTCCCGATCTTTTCACCACTAATTCACGCGAATATGTAGATAGCAATGGCACCGACATCTTCATCGCAGAAACGTACGCTCTCCCCTACTCCGATGACGACGATCCGATTGACACCCAACTGATTAACGCGGTGGACGGCGAAACAGACACCGCCAAAATCCATGGTGATGTCATGATTCTGCCGGTCGCACGTTCGGTGCTCAACCCTTTGGTCACCTACAACTCTGGTCGACTTTTGCTCAACGTAGGTGTGACTGCGGAAAGCCTGCTTGCCGATGTCTCCGACTCCATCGGCATCGAGGAGTCCGGCAACGTGAATCTCCGAGTGGGATACACCGAACCAAATGTCTCCGTTCTCGGCACCTCATCCGTGCTTGGCCCAAGTCATGCGGTTTTGCTCGATGAACCAACCTCGGCGTCCTACTCTGTGGGCATGTATGCCGATGGTCCATCCACGGCCCAGCTGTTGGTCCTCCATCACGCCAATGCCAGTGGGAACCGCGCCGACGTAATCTCGGTCGCACGCAAATTCGGCACGGCCGCAACGCTGGCTCTTGTTCCCAATCGGGTGATCTCGGCCCAGCGCTCTAGTGCGCAAGTGACCGTGACAGCAACGAGTGGTACACCGAGTGGGCGAGTCCAGATTCTGGAGGGCTCGACCATCATTGCGACAGGCACTTTGGTCTCTGGCGCAGTAACAATCGCGCTTCCACGCCTCAGCGTCGGCCGTCACAACCTCGTGGCCTACTACGCCGGCAAGCCCACCTTTGCTGGGACAAGCTCGACTTCCGTGCGCCTCACCGTCACGGTTCGATAAACCGTGGTCGCAATTGTTCTCGCGTTGGCGAGTTCCCTGCTCTATGGGGTTGCGGACTTCACTGGGGGTCTCGCGTCGCGCAGATCCTCCGTTCTGCGCGTCACCGGCGTCTCTGCCGTCATGGGCTTCGTGCTCATCACGGTCTCGCTCCCCATTCTCGGCGGCGTCTGGTCAAGGGATGCCGTTATGTGGGGGCTCATCAGTGGTGTGTTGTCCTGTTTTGTTTTCGTCACCCTCTACAAGTGCCTCGCCATCGGTCCCATGGGAATCCTCTCCCCGATCATCGCCCTAGTCGGCGCATCCGTTCCCGTCTTGTTTGCAGTCATCGTCGGAGAAAGAGTCAGTTTCTTGGGCTGGATCGGCATCGCCCTCGCGCTGGCGTCGGTTGTCATCATCAGTTTGGCCTTTGATCCAGCCCATCACCGACCGACCGCACGTGGGCTCCTGCTGGCGATCGCCTGCGGACTGACCGTCGGCGTGCTGTTCATCGTCATCAGTCGCAACCCAGCAGATGCCGGCTCAATCCCGATCGTTATCAATCGCGCAATAACTGCGGTGTTCTTCTTCACCGCAATGCTCATTACTGTGTATTCCAAGCGTGGCGCCGGCGGTGGCATCCGGTCGGCTTTGGACAAGCGCATTTTCCCCATGGCGCTCTTAGCCGGGGCATTGGACACAACTGCAAATCTGCTCTTCCTGTACGCCTCGCACCTCGGCATGCTGAGCTTGATTGCGGTGATCTCGTCGCTGTACCCGGCCTCCACAGTTTTGTGTGCTCGGTTCATCCTCAAGGAGCGCATGACTCGCACCCAGCTCAGCGGGCTAGGCGTGGCTGCCATTGCCGTCAGCCTGCTCGCCCTAGCCCAAGCCTGACCCGCCAATATCTACACAACCGTTCACGAGAGAGTGGGTATACGGTGGGCCCAACCTGATCGGAGACTTCGTGCTTGCCCTCATTGCCCGGCTCAAGGCCATGGACTCCTAGACCGTGGCCGCCGTTGCTCTTGCGCTGCTGAGTTCGCTGATCTTCGGGGTTTCGGACTTCATGGGAGGTCTCGCGTCGCGCAGAGCCTCTGTTTTGCGTGTAACGGGTGTGTCTAGCGTCATGGGGTTTTCACTATTGGCAATCACGCTTCCCATCCTCGGCGGAGTCTGGTCCCGCGATGCGCTTTTCTGGGGAGCCATCAGCGGAGTGCTCTCCTGCGTCGTCTTCGCCACTTTGTACAAGTGCCTCGCCATCGGCCCCATGGGAATTCTCTCCCCCATCATCGCCGTTGTCGGTGCATCTATGCCTGTTTTTTTCGCGGTCATCGTCGGCGAAAGTGTCAGCCTCTTGGGATGGATCGGTATCGCCCTTGCATTGGGGTCGGTCGTCACAATCAGTTTGGCCTTCGACTCAGCGCATCACCGACCCACTGCTCGGGGGCTCGTGCTAGCCGTTATCTGCGGGCTTAGCATCGGTGTGTTCCTTATCGTTCTCAGCCGTGCCCCAGCAGATGCCGGTTCAATTCCGATCTTCGCCAATCGCGCCGTGATGGCAGTCGTTTTCGGAACCGCGATGCTCATTGCCGTGTATTCCAAGCGTGGATCCGGTGGCGGTATCCGGTCCGTCTTGGACACACGCGTCTTCCCCTTGGCGCTCATCTCCGGGGTGCTAGACACGACGGCAAACCTGCTCTTCCTCTACGCCTCGCACCTCGGCATGCTGAGCCTGGTGGCGGTGATCGCCTCCCTGTATCCCGCGACTACCGTTTTGTGCGCTCGGTTCTTCCTCAAGGAGCGCATGACTCGCACCCAGCTCGGCGGACTGGGCATGGCTGCCGTGGCTGTCAGCCTGCTCGCCCTCGCCCAAGCCTGACACGCTAACCTTTAGCTCAACAGATCACGAGAGAGCGAGACCATGAGCGACCATGCAGAGAAGGGTCACCCCATCGGTGGCTACATCGCCGTCATCATCATTGCGGCCCTGTTTGGGTACCTGTTCAAGATGTTCAACAGCAGCGACCTCGCCGGGTTCATCAGCGGTGGACTTTTCCTCGCTTGGGGCGTGCTCGCACTTGCACTCTTCAGCCGTCGCGACCACTCCGGCGCTGCCCACCACTAGGCAGAAGTTCGCGGCATTGTGTCGATGCGACCAAGCCGTGTTGCAAGGAGAAGAGCAAGGCCCGCGCCAGCCAAGATCGCCAAAGCCATCTCCAATGGCGGGCTAAAGATGAGGCTTCCCAAAATCGTCGAGATTGCCGCACCAAGAGACATCTGAAGCACGCCGATCAGTGCCGAGGCTGAAGCCGCGTTATTCGGGAAATGCTTCAAGACTTCCGAGGTCGCATTCCCCATATTCGCTCCAACACTCGACGTTGCTATCGCAAGCGCAACGATGATCACAAACATGGACCAGTGGAAAATCGCAGCAACTGTCATTACTGCTCCACACATGAACAGCACCAGTAGTGAGCCGCGAATCAACGCGTGGACGCTAAACCTCTTGAGAAGTCGGATATTGATTTGAGCACCGACAACTAGGAAGAGTGCGTTGACCCCGAAGATAATGGCGAAGCCCACGTTAGAGACCCCATACGTCTCCATGAACACTGCAGGCGACATGGCGATGAAGGCAAACAAGCAGAGAGTCGTAAGTCCGGTAATCACTCCGGCAATCCGGTAAGCCGGACTTTTTGCAATCGTGACATAGGCCTTCGCCGCTGCCACCAGCCCGTGGTTGTTGCGACGGGACTCGTCGAGGGTCTCGGGAAGTGTGAGCACTGCAATTAGTGCGTAGGCGCCGAACGCTGCCATCGCAATGAACATCCATTGCCATGTCGCCACAGCGAGAACCGCCGCACCGAACACCGGCGCTAACACCGGAGCAAGGGCGAACACTGTGGTGAGCGACGACATGGCCTTGGCCAGATGTACGCCGCTATAGCGATCACGCACGATGGCGCGACCAAGGACCATGCCCGCTGAGCCGCCCAGTGATTGTACGAACCGCAACGCAACGAGGACCTCGAAACTTGGCGCGAAGGCACATGCAATCGAGGCTGCGATAAAAATGGAGAGCCCGACGATCAAAGGCACGCGCCTACCGAAGCGATCCGAGATCGGACCGTAAAGCGCTTGGCCGAGTCCCATGCCGAGCAAGGCCGCAGAAAGCGTGAGTTGAACCTCACCAACGCTGACACCCAGAGTTTCTGCCATCTCCGGAAATGCCGGCAGCATCATGTCAAAAGCGATAGGCGCAAAAGACACCAGCGACCCGCAGACAATGAGGAGCCAGGCTCGACCGAACCGGGTTTCTAGCGCATCAAGCTTCATTCAGAGACAGGCTCTGCAGGCTCTTCTTCCGGCGCAACTTCATCGTTGGCGGTTTCCCCGCGTACTTCTTCGGGAGTCTCGCGTCCGGGTCTGCGTTGGCCCATGACGATGAAGTAGGCCAGAGCAGCGAGGCCCACGATCAGCGCAGTCCAGACATTGAGGCGCAGCCCGAAGATGATGTTGGCCTGATCAATACGCAGCATCTCGATCCATAGGCGCCCGCAGCAATACAAGAAGATGTAGAGACCAAAGAGGCGAGCATGCCCAATGCGGAAGCGTCGATCAGCCCACACGAGCACAAGTGCTACGCCGATGAGCCACAAGGATTCATAAAGGAATGTGGGCTGGAAGACGGTGCCGGGTGGGTAGACCAGACTGCCGTCAAGATTGTGTGGTTGATTGACCGGAGAGATCTCGAGGCCCCACGGCAACGTCGTCGGAGCGCCATAGAGCTCTTGATTGAAGTAGTTGCCCCAACGGCCAATGGCCTGGGCGATTGCGATGCCTGGTGCAACTGCGTCGGCGATAGGCGGCAAGGGCACCCCGAGCCTGCGAGCACCGATCCACGCGCCGAGCGCCCCCATTGCGACGGCACCCCAGATGCCCAGTCCGCCATCCCAGATGCGCAAGGCGGCGGCGAGCCCACGGCCATCCGGCCCGAAATACAACTGCCAGTCACTAATGACGTGATAAAGCCGGCCCCCGACAATGCCAAAGGGCACTGCCCAGATGGCGATGCTCGAGATGGTGCCTACAGCACCACCGCGCGCGACATAACGCTTCGAGCTCCACCAGATCGCGACAACAATGCCGATGATGATGAGGAACGCATAGGCCCGGATCGGCACTGGGCCGAGGTTCCAGACACCCTGTGATGGGCTGGGGATATACGCGGGCAGCATGCTGATAACCCTAAGCCCTATGGACGCTGGTTATTTCACGGGCTTGACGACGAATGTCCCAGCGGCCCGGTCCATCCACGTTTGCCGCTTGGGGCTCCACAGCATCGACACATAAGCGAGCACCTGGGCTACGAAGGCAAATACGCCAATCAAGGGGATCAAGCCCAGAATCGAGAAGCCGAAGGGGATGAGCGCCCGCACGAACGACTTGCTCCACGACGGGTTAGTGCCGCTGGCAGTGACGCAGCGAATGCCCACAGCAAGACCACCGATTGAGCGACCCCACACACGCAGGCAAATCGTGAAGTAGGCGACTTGTACCAATCCAATGAGAATCGAAGCCGCCGTGATGAAGCCAGTGTCTGCCACCACTTGATCGGTGAGGGATGTGAGGCAACGTTCCATCTCACTTTGTGAGGTGAGCTCTAAACAGTTGCTGATCTTCGTGAACAACGGGACCGCGAAGATCACTCCAATAATGAGTGCGAACGGAACGAAGATCAGTCCATCGATGACTAGCCCTGAAAAGCGTCGCAGGAACGATGCGTAGGGCACGCCCCCTGGTCCGAGAAGCGACGGTGTGGCAGCCGTTGCATAGGCCGGCGTGATCGGCGGCGTCACGGGCGGCGGCGGACCGAATCGATATTGCGGCGCAATATTGTCGGTCCACTGCACGCCGTCCCAATAGCGTTGCTGATTGGGCATGGTCGGATCGAGGTACCAGCCAGCAGGTGGCAGCCCACCCGGGGGCGGTGGCATTGAGGGGTACGACATACGAACACTCTAATCTCGGTCGGGCGGATCGGAGTGCCATTGCCGATGCCGCGGGTCGGTAAAAGTGAGCCGATGATTGGGATCTCCGGACAGACTCCACCCCTTGTCATGTATGAGGTGGTGGTGATGCGAGCACAGCCCCACGAGGTTGTCGGTAGTTGTCGAACCGCCGTGCTCCCAGAAGACGATGTGGTGAACCTCCCGAATCGCGCTAAAGCACCCGGGAAACCGGCAGGACCCACGCTCACGCAGTGTGATGGCTCGCCGCATGGGAGCGGGCACGGTGCGTTCGAATCGGGAAATAGCGTCGAGATGGCCACGCGGGTCGAGTAGGAGCACTTGTCTCACCGAATCGCACGCGAGTCGCCGGGCACACGCAGCCGAGACTGGGGTCACCGCAGTGCCGGTCAGCGAGGTGATCCATCCCGGCGCAGCAGCACCTTCGGCGATGAGTGACTCGGAATCAATGACGATCTGTACGACCGGACGTGACCCACCGATGTCAGGAAGCTTGCCCTCGCCCGTGGCAGACGTGGCCGCATCGAGGATGTACTGCAGCGCATCGGCGTTGATCTGACTCAGTCGACGCTGGGGTTGCGGCGGTTCGGCATGATCATCGCGCACTCGAATCGCATCGCGTGCGGATGCCAACGCCTTGATGAGGTGTTGCCCAAGTTCGGGCGAGAGAACCCCGTCGACTTTGACGAACCCGTCAAGAAGTGTGCTCACGTGCAGGCCGATATCGCGCCTGCGACGCTTTGACTCTGCATCATCGACTGCATCGGGATCAATCTCGTGGAGTTTGGCCATGAGGGTGCGTTGGAAAGTGCGCGGATCGAGATCAGCTGCAATGTCGGCCAATTGTGTCTCGATAAGTGTGAGTTCTGCGGAGAGTCGTGGATAGCGTTGATGTGCCTCGATCAATGCAGCGAGGTGACCACGCCCCACCAGACCGCGTCGCCAGGCCTGAGCCATCTGCGGCACCGCGATGGCCCAGTCACCGGCGTCGAGCATGCGACGAGCGCCCGCGAACGACTCATTGGTGCGCGCCCGCAGCCACGCCGCAGCGGTGCGGAATCCGGCTTCTGCGAATGCTGTGCCACCACTGACACGTGCCGACAGATCGCCGCTCATCGCATCAAGACGGCGCTGGAACCCCACGAATTCGAGCAAGGTGTCGGCAACTTCGCCGTCGGAAGCCCAAGCGAAAGCGTCCCCGGCCAGAGCCGTCGCCATGGCATCCAGCGCAGCGCGCACCTGATCGCGCGCAGCAGCGAGCGAGCGTGAGGTCGTAGCTGTCGACATGAGCGTGACTCCGAGAGGCAGAGGTGGGCAGCGGGCTGCAGTGAGCCCCTAATGCACGCATCTAGTTCACGATCATGTGGAGTCGACTAAGACTGGCCGACTCCCTAAGTCACTACACATATAGTAATAGCACACCAGTACGACAGTCAAGTACTTGTGCACAAATTTTTCGCGCAGGCACAAATCTGGCCCCTCCCCTAGGTTGGTGCCATGACCAGAGCAGAAATCCTCGACACCGGCCAGCGCTGGGTGCGCTCTGCGCGCATCACCATCGACGCCCCGGCGTCTGAGATTTTCGACGTCATTCGCCGACCGTCGATGCACTCGCGTTTCGACGGTTCCGGCACAGTCCAGGGCTCAGTCCGTGGCCCAGAGCGACTTGAGCTCGGCTCACGCTTCGGCATGGCTATGCGCATCAAAGTCCCCTACACAATGACGAACGAGGTCGTGGAATTCGAACCAGATCGCCTCATCGCGTGGCGACATATCGGTCGCCATCGCTGGCGCTACGAGCTTGAGCCAATTAGTGACACCGAAACTCTTGTCACGGAGACCTTCGATGGTTCAACCGCGGTCTATCCGCCGGCCCTAAAAATCATCAATGCCTACGACAACAACGAAAAGGCCGCAGCGGTCACGCTCGTGCGACTTAAGCAACTTGTGGAGTCTGGTTCGGTCTAGCGAACCTGCACACTCGGTCAATCAGTTTTCGCGAGTGGCCACGACCGCCGCGATCAGCGCATCAAGTTCGGCTTCACCGGTGACGGTGATCCAGTAGCCACGGCCGAATTGGTCGAGTGACGGCACATAGTCGACGAACTCCACAATGCGACGCTCGTCGAGGTGCAGGAGACGTACGTGCGTTTCCAGGTCGGCGGACTTGGGCAGGCGGGCCAGAGTACGAGTGGTGTCCACGGGACTAGTCTGCATCCATGGCCGGATATGTCGAGACTGCCGCGCGGCCACATGTGCTCGCCGATCTCGTACTGAACTGCGGCGCCGAAGCGGGCCACGATCCGCAGGCCTACGAGGTCTTCATCGCGGCCGCGCCAGCGGAGCGTTGGGCAAGTGTCACGTGCGCCTGCGGAGCAACCGGGCGTAGCGATTGGCTCCCCACTGATGACGCCTACCGAGCCGTGCTGCGCCGCGCATGGGTCCTGCGGGCGTGCGGCGGAAGTGAGAACCCATGAGCGCCACGGTGACCGTCCGAGGCGTGGCGGCGGGCCATGGCGACCGCGAACTCTTCACCAACCTCGATCTCGTTGTCGCCCCCGGTGATGTGATCGGACTCGTCGGCCCCAACGGCGCGGGCAAGACGACTTTGCTGCGCATGCTCGCTGGCGTGCGCTCCCCCGACGCCGGCACGATCACTGTCTCTCCGCCTGAGGCGCACATCGGCTACCTGCCGCAGGAGTCCGAGGCGATCGAAGGCGAGACCGTACTGGAGAACCTTGCTCGCCGCACTGGCGTTCACGCAGCGCAAGTGGAGTTCGATCTGCAATCAGCTGCACTGGCCGAGGACTACGAAGCCGCCGGCGATGCTTACTCGATCGCACTCGAGGAGTGGCTCGCACTCGGCGCACCGGACTTCGACGAACGCGTAGCAGCAGTTGTCGACTCCATTGGCCTCGACATAGCCCTTGATCTGCCGATGTCGGCGCTTTCTGGCGGTCAGGCCGCGCGCGTCGGTCTCGCGGTGCTGCTTCTGTCGCGATTCGATGCGTACCTTCTTGACGAGCCCACAAACAACCTCGACAGCGACGGACTAGACCTTCTCGAGGACTTTGTCCTTAGTCTCGATGCACCGGTGGTCGTCATCAGTCATGATCGCGAGTTTCTCTCGCGCACGGTCACGTCGATTGTCGAGATTGATCGCAGCCTTCTGCGCGTGACGAC
Organism: uncultured bacterium; assembly: GCA_903850745.1. Taxonomy (GTDB): domain Bacteria; phylum Actinomycetota; class Actinomycetes; order S36-B12; family S36-B12; genus CAINMH01. The sequence goes on along the minus strand of CAINMH010000178.1, from coordinate 3,027 downwards.
ATACGGCGGTGGATACGAGGCCTACCTCGACGAACGTTCCGTCGCGCGACGCCAGGCGCGTCTGGACTACGAGCAGTACGCCGGCCGCCGTGCCGAACTCGAAGCACGCGCCCGCATGCAGCGCGCGTGGATGGAAAAGGGTGTCAAGAACGCTCGCCGGAAAAGCAAAGACAACGACAAGGTGGGTCGGAAGTTCCGCAGCGAAGCAACCGAAAAACAAGCGGCTAAAGCGCGACAAAGCGAGCGCTTGATTGAACGCCTCGACGTCGTCGACGAACCGCGTAAGGAATGGCAATTACAGTTCACCATCGCCGCTGCACCGCGCTCGGGCGATGTGGTTGTGGTCGCTCGCGCCGCGAGCGTGCAGCGCGGGGATTTTGTCTTGGGCCCGATTGACCTACAACTCACTTTGCGTGATCGCGTGGCAGTCACCGGCCCTAACGGCGCAGGCAAAACGACCTTGCTCGGCGTTCTCCTCGGGCGCATCGCACCTACGAGTGGTCAGGTGTCGCTGGGCTCCGGAGTCGTCATTGGCGAAGTCGACCAGGCACGCGCACTATTCGAGGGTGATGACGCGCTGGCTGATGCGTTTTCGCGCGAGGTCCCCGACTGGCCTACTGCAGACGTACGCACGCTGCTAGCGAAGTTCGGCATTGGCGCACATCACGCACTTCGCCCAGCTTCGTCGCTCTCCCCCGGTGAGCGCACGCGCGCGGCACTGGCATTGCTGCAAGCGCGCGGGGTCAATCTGTTAGTGCTCGATGAACCCACCAACCACCTTGACCTGCCCGCAATCGAGCAGCTCGAAGAGGCGATGGAGTCCTTCGAGGGAACGGTGCTCCTAGTGACGCACGACCGTCGCATGCTCGACACCGTGAGACTCACGCGCCGCTGGCACGTCGAGGACGGTCAGGTCACCGAAGTGGCCGCTGGCTGAGCTCAGCCAGACACCTTCGCGACCAGATCGTCCACGATCTCCTGCGAGACCATGCCACCGCTTAGTGCGACAACCTGCTCAAGCGGGATAGTGCGCACGGGGGCGAGCATCGCCTCGGGCACGCCACGCTGGGACATCAGGTCACGGATGAGTGCCCCGCCGACCGGATCTTCGAGCCACTCGTTGACGGTGCTCTGAGCGGTAAGTGCCATGTGGAGCCTCCTTGTAGGTATTCAGACAGTCTAGAGCGTCTCTGATCACTCGAAGAGTTCCTCGAAGAAGCTCCTCTTTCGCTTCTGTTGAGGAGCATGTCCACCCGAGTACTGCTGCGGCGGAGGCGCGTACTGCTTCGGCGCAACCTGAGTGGGCGCCGGGGTCTCCTGCCAGCGGGCCTCTGCCGCGACCAGATGCTCCAACTCACCTCGATCTAGAAAGAGTCCGCGACACTCCGTGCACTGCTCGATATGAATGCCATTGCGCTCATAGGTGTGCATCGCACCGCGACACTTCGGACATGACAGTTCGGCCATCACTTCCTCCACTCGAGTTGGGCAGGTAGGTCCCTCACCATGCCGACGCAGCACCGGCGGCCGAGGTTCCGCTCGTAGCGAAATCGATGTTCGACCCGCCCCAACTCACAGGGCCTCGCAACCACATTCGGTTACGAGGCCCCATGGCATTACATGCCCATGTGCGTTAGCTGCAGCCGCTGGTGGAGCCGCAGCCCTCGCAGACGTAGCAAGAGCCGGCCGGGCGCATCTTGATGCCACAGGTCATGCACAGCGGAGCATCGGATGCGGTGCCCGTGATGGCCTCAAGCAACTCCGCGGAGGAGTGCACGTTGGCCAGTGAAGCCTGCGCCGCTGCGGGTGCCGCTGGGGCAACCGGAGCCGACTGCCGCAGACCCTCGACGTCGGGCACGAGGTCCTCTTCGAGCGCCACCGGCGCGGGAGCAGGTGCGCCATAACCGGCCACTGTCGCAGCGCGCTCCTCGGCGGTGAAGATGCCGAGCGCCTCGCGCTCCTCGTAGGGCAGGTAGTCCAAGGCCAGACGACGGAAGATGTAATCCATCACCGATGTCGCCATGCGGATGTCAGCGTCATCGGTCATGCCCGCCGGCTCGAAGCGCATGTTGGTGAACTTCGAGACGAACGCATCAAGCGGTACGCCGTACTGCAGCGCGATCGACACCGCGATCGAGAAGGCATCCATCACACCGGCGAGCGTCGAGCCCTGCTTGCCGAGCTTGAGGAATACCTCGCCAAGACCGTTGTCGGGGTAAGAACCTGCAGTCATGTAGCCCTCGGCACCCGCCACAGAGAACGACGTGGTGCGCGACGGACGTGACTTGGGCAGACGCTGGCGCACGGGGCGGTACTCGATGTGCGTTGCGTTAACGATCTCGGCCGGGACGTCTTCCTTCTTGCCCTTTGCATCGGACAGTGGCTGACCGACCTTGCAGTTGTCGCGGTAGATGGCGAGTGCCTTCAGGCCGTACTTCCAGCCCTCGAAGTAGATCTCCTCGACCTCTTCGATGGTGGCGTCCTCGGGCATGTTGACCGTCTTGGAAATCGCACCGGAGAGGAACGGCTGCACTGCGGCCATCATGCGTACGTGGCCCATCGGCGTGATGGAACGCTGGCCCATGGCGGTGTCGAAGATCGGGTAGTGCTCGGTCTTGAGACCAGGCGCGTCGACTACATGTCCGTTTTCGGCGATGAACTCCACGATCGCCTCGACGGTCTCCTCGGTGTAACCGAGCTTGCGCAGTGCGAGCGGAATCGTCTGGTTGACGATCTGCATTGAGCCACCGCCGACGAGCTTCTTGAACTTGACCAGCGAGAAGTCCGGCTCGATGCCGGTCGTATCGCAGTCCATCATGAAGCCGATGGTGCCGGTGGGTGCGAGCACTGAGGCCTGCGCGTTGCGCCAGCCGTTCTTCTCACCGATCTTCAAGCATTCAGCCCATTCGTTGATCGCGAGCTTGAGTACGTCACCATCGAGGCTCGTTGCAGTACGCACCGAGTCAGCGGCAGCAGCATGCTTGCGCATCACGCGCTTGTGCGCATCGGCGTTGCGTGCGTAGCCGT
>CAINMH010000177.1 GCA_903850745.1 uncultured bacterium | reverse complement strand
CGCGCCACTTGCTCGTGTTGTCGGACGCAGATACCGGACCCGCGATTGAAAGCGCCAGTGCTGAAGTGGCGAGCATGGTGCAGATGCGAGCGCGCATGAGGTTCCCTCTCTTGTGGACGCCCCACGATATCCCCGCACCGGCCGCATTCGCAGTCACTCGAGCTATGGACCGAAAGATTCCGTGCACCCCACCATGCACCCCGCACATTCGGCTGCCGAAAACAGGTGTGTCCCCCCGGGAATATCTCCCGAGGGGACACGCCGAGTTTGGTCAGATTCACGTGTGAACGGACATTTTATGTCCATCCAACGGTGACCGACGGCCCACTGTGGGGATGCCCGGCAACCTGCGTCTTATCCACGCGAAGCCCGGCTACGGCTTCGCGACTTCCTACGAGAAGAACAGCGTGGGGCTCAAGATGCCCGGCGACAACTCAAGCTCGACGGGATCCTCGGCAGGGCAGGCACAGGCGAGCGTGCATGATCTGGCCTAGCCCGATGGCAGAGATGCGCCATGTTCGAACAACTGCTCAACGAACTACTCGGATGTCGCAAGGCGTATGGCGTAGCCCCCATGACGCCACCCATGGTTCCGCAGCACGAAGTTCCTCATCGCAGATTCGACCCAGCTGGGGCTGCTTTCAGGATGGTCACAGCGGAAAGCCAGACGCGTCAGGGAACGCGTCGGTCACCGTCGCGTCGACCAGGTCGTCGAGGCTCGCTGCGCCTTTCGTCACCGAGGCAAAGGCGTCCCCGGCACTCTTGCGGACAATGGCCATGCGCGAGGCTTTGAAAGCGTTCATCAGCGGACCGTCCTGCTTCATCAAGCCAGCGAGGAGGTGGTACTTGTAGCCGTCGGCGTGTCCCCAGTTCGTCGGGAAGTGGGGGTCGACAACCACCAATCGGCGATCCTTCCTGGAGTTGATCCAGTGGGTGATGAGCGCATTCACGTGCGCATCACCGAAGCCGTACCCGACGACAACAAGGTGCGAGGCGCCCTTCAACTCCTTGACGAACTCCGCACGCAGATCCAAGAACGGCCCTTCGGGCCTCAACTTCTCGCGCCTTCCGTAGACAACGAGCGGGATGGCATCAGCGGGAAGTCCGTAGACATCCGCCAACGACACGCTCGAATCTCCTGTCACGGGGATGGTTTGCGGGAGCCCCATTTCACCTGACCCTGATGACGGATCAAGGACCTCGCGATTCCAGTCGATAGATCCGTGAAGCTTCAGCAGCTTGATTCCCGAATCTGGCCAACCAAGCTCCCACTTCGATACCCAGTCCCCAATCCCCGTCGAACACGAGATCCCCCATGTCCGAGCGCCCTCCTCGATGGTGAGGTCGTAGTTCAGCGTCGCCACTACAACCTGTGATGTTCGTCCCAGGTTGACCAGCGGGTGGAGGTAGGACAAGTCCGCGTCCGGCCGAACTTCCAGCGTCGTCCTTAGCAACCTAAGCATGATCCGATGAAGTTCCGCGTAGCGAGACTCGTCCCGGATACCGGCCATGGCTGCGAGGAGACTGGCGTGTTCGCTGGAGGGGCCGTAATTCGTGAGACTGCTCCATATGGTGGGCGGAGGATCTAGTTCTTCGATGAGTCCGAGGTAGCCGTCCCAAGCACTGACGAACGGGGTGAGCTCAACATCCTCACGCTCACTGAGTAGCTCCACCGCGCTCACCACATGTTCGATATTCGGCAACAAGTCCGGAGGTGCCCCCTTTTTCGCCTCATGGAGCTGTAACGCGGCAACCACGTAGTTCAGTGCCAGCGCGTGAACGCGGCTCCCTTGAGTTCGTTCATTCGAGTTGAGCTCGTCAAGCATGCGCTTTGTCAGCTGTGCGGAGTCGGGCACACCCGCCTCGAGGGAGGACCCCGCCCCAAGGAGGAACACAACACGTCCCATCGAGGTTGCCCTCACGTTCTTGTTTGCGTTCACTGGTCAGTCCCGGCCATATGCTCACCTGATGCCAGTTCCTGCCGAACCTCACGCAGTCGGGGCCCCTCAGCAACATTGATGTCGCAGAACCACCGTCCGATACCGGCCCGCTGCCCGACCGCGGCCTGACCGGCCACACTAAGCATCTTGGAATGCCGGTCATGGACCTCAAGCAGTCCGTGAAATATCTCGACGGACCAAGCGTCGGGGTACTCGCCGTTCCCCCAAGTGAGTGATTTTCCGGGACTATACGTGTGCTTGAAGGAGTCCTGGACGTCGGCTGCACCCAACCAAATCGTCGCTTTCCGCGACGCATTCATGGCCCTGAGCCGTCTATTGCGGTCCCCGGTTGCCAATACGGCTCTCGGGAGGTGTGCCCCCATGGACGAGGACACGCCGTGCTGCCTTCCGGACGCCCAAGTTCGACATCGCGCAGGCAACAAAACTGGATCACGTTTTCAGGTTACCGGGAGTCGAAGACCATGTTCGGGCTTTACACCCTTGGCAACGCGAAAGTGCAGTGCAGATCGCTTCGGACAGGACACGCTGTCAATGTGCGAGGGAATTCGCACAGAGCGAAGGTCTCAGTCGGTATCGACGTCCTCAGGGAGGATCCCACCTTGGCCTTGTGCCTGAAACTCGTTCCAGATGTCGCTTGGCAAGCTCTTGCCGTCGTACTCGACCACCCACCACCAGCCGTTGGCACAGCGGCCCTGCGCTGCCTTCGCATCGCCGCTCGGCGTCAATACAAATGTAGCGCAACCGACCTCAAGCTTGCCGGTCTTCAGGATCGTTGCGAAATGGTGGACTGGTCCACGACCACGCAGGACCTGGGGTGCACTCAATCGCATGCTCGCGAATGGGGTCGCCCAAGCCGAGACCGCTCATCCCCGCATTTGAGCGATGACGGTTCGCTGCAATGACCGTCTAGCCCTGCAGCCAGTGAATCGTGTCCGAGATCATCGACGAATTGGCGCATTCTGGCGCTTCACCCGAGAAGACAAAAGACTTGAGATCCAGCAGTTCACCGTTGGACCTGTTGTAGTAGTAGCAGGCGAACTTGGACTCGTCCGGCCATTCATGAAACTCGAAGAGCGCGGCACGCAAGGGCATGGCATCCCGTGACTCTCGGCAATACATATACGTGGCTCCTGAAATCAAGGGATCAACGATGGGGACTTGAATCTTCAAGAACGGGTAGGCATTTCCAACAATCAACTCCACTTGCTGGTCGTAGTGACCTTCGAGTCGGCTGCTGACACCACCTCGCACCAGTTGAAAGCTGCTCCAAACATTGCGCGTGCGGAGATCCCAATCTCCAATCAGCGCGTACATCCGACGCACGCGGTCTTCTCGTTCGAGTGCTGACTCCTTTCCGCCATGAGCTCCTGCGGTGCGCAAAGGCTTGACTCTCTCGAAGACCTCCACAACATCCTTGGAGACCAACTGCTCGACCAGCATCGTGGAAAGTCCGCCGAAGGCGCTTGAAACCTGCGCGAGCTCCGCGGAGACCGTTGGTGTGTCATCCTCAGGCGACTTAGTTGGTGTGTCATCCTCAGACGACTTAGAGGTGCTGTCCACCGGGCTGTTCTTGCTTCTTTCCAGGTAGCGACGAATCTTCCCGGCAGACGTATTGGCCATCATCGCGAATAGGCCGAGAGATGCCTCACGGAATGACAAATGTCCGTTCCCATCGACCCCAGACCGAATGTCGTTGAGAGTGGGTTCTTCGAGGTCAGGAATCCTCTGAATCGCAGACAGCAGGATCGTGCTGTGAAAACCAGCCACCGCTTCCCAAAAGCGGTTGATTGCCGTCTCCAGTTCGGCAGTGTCCGACTTCGCGGCTTCGACGATCCAGGCAGCGGAAGCAATCGGGTTCGGCCATTGCTGCAGTCGCAGTGCAAATTCCTCCTCACCAAGGAACGTATCGGTCCGGCGTTTGAGCTCTGGCAATGTCAGCCGGCCCGCCCACACGTCCTCCAAGTCGGACTGCGCCCGAATCTGAACGACCTCCAGGCGAGACATCGACTCCAGAATCGCTTGCTGCATCGTTCTACCCAGCGCTGGCACGTCAATTTCGTCGAGGCCGGAGAGTGCGAAGGATGCACTTGACGAGTTAAGTCGCTGCATCATCCGCTGGGAAGCGGCTTCGAACGATCGCCTGCAAACTGCAGCAGCAAAATGAAGGTCTAGGTCCTCGGAAACTTGAAATGCGCACGACCACCGATCGGCTGTTCGCCCTGCCTCACTCGGCGAGACTTCCGGCGCGGGAGGCGATTCCTCGACATGAACGCCTCCTGCCCGCAGCACGAGCCAGAGCCCCTCAGCCTCGGTGCCGAACTGGGTTTTCAGTCCTTCCCGATTGGGGAGTCTCAGCGCTGTCACAAACTTGGACAGCGGGCGCGAGCTTGCCCCTGCTTGCGCCAATTCGCGACGTTCGAAGAAACGGCCACCTCGTAGGTCACTCGCTGAGCCGTTCTCGGAGTACTCGACGATGCCCGCATCCGGACCGTAACGCGAGTTGAGCCAATCCCTGACATCTGTCCCGCGCGGCAGCCTCCGCCGCAAGCGGACAGAAGACCCCGTCGTCAAGAGCCGCGGCATAAAGAAGGTAACTTCCACCTCCCTCAGGTCACCCGGCGCCACCGCTCTGCTGAGCCGAGTCGGACGAGGATCTGTGAGTGCCTTTCGGATTTCGTTCATCCCCTCCGCAGGGATCATTCGCATCGTTCTGGATCCTTGCTGCGCCGCGGCAAACTGCTCTCGCGCATTAATGAGCGTGATCTTCCGTTGCCGATTCTGTCGCTTCGCAGCGCACAGGACCATCATGCTTCGTTCGATCGAGGTGGACAGTGATGTTCCCGGCGGCAAATGCACGATCGATTCGATGAGGTCGTCATCGAGCAGCCTGTCTCGTATGTGCTCCGTACTGCTGACGTGAAGCGGCCCCTGCGCCATCGCGCAGACAGCCCGGCCCGATGGGGAAAGCCCCTGCCTCAGGACTTGGACGAACAACCACGTTGCATCAATGCCGGGTGGCAGTCCCCAAGGGAATCCCCCGTCATCGGCGATTGACGATACTTGCTCGTTGAACTCTTTCCAGGCCAATCCCATGGGCACGTCTGCGATCGCATAGTCGGCTTGAACCGACGCCAATTTTCCATGCGCGGTGAATGCGTTGACGACTTCCACTTCGATCGGTATGCCTAAGGTGAATGCGCAGAGTTCGGCGACCAGCAATGCACGGGCGTTTACATCCCACAGAATGATTCTCGAATGCCTTCCCGATTCCCGGAGTTCGAGTGCTAGGGCCAGCGTGGCACGTCCCGTGCCCCCGCACGGGCTCCAGATCACGAGGCGCTTGGCGCTTTTCGGCTCCTCAGAAAGGAGCGCCGTCGAGAAAAGCCGTGTCAATGGCTCTGGTGATGTGTTTTCCGAGAGCGATGCACGAGTGGAGCGAGGGTCAAGATCAAGGAGTGACTTGACGGCCATCTCCGTCGAGGCATTTGAGTTCAAGCAGGACTTGAGTTGTTTCATTCGCGGCGCTATCAGCGCATCTCCCGTACTGTCCAACCGATCGAGCGACCCCCATTCACCAAGTTGGGGCATGGGGCGTCCAGATCTGGATGCTTCCGCACGTGCAAGCCACACGGCCAATTCCACTTGTGGATTCTCACTGCCGAGCCGTTCAAGGTCTCGCACGATTTCACGCACTAGCCGTTCGACGTCAGTTGCTATGTCGATCACTGACCCCCAATCGGCAGAGGGAACCAGCTTAAGCGAAGACTCATGCTTCGACGTCCAAGGCAATTACCCCAGCCTGCTCGAGCACGAGCTGGGTCGCCCCCGGCTCATCATCCGGCGGGTAGCCGTATTTCAGGAGCAGTCGCTTGATCGCGGATCGGAGCTTGGCGCGGACCTGCTCCTTGACTGACCAGTCGGTCTTCGCGTCACGCCGTACGATCCCGACGAGTTCGTGGGCGATCTTCTTCAACGTGGCATCGCTGAGCTCCATGACCGCGGACGCGTTGGTGCAGATCGCGTCGTAGAACGCGAGTTCATCCGGGTTCAGTCCCAGTGCCGTGCCTCGGTCGCCTTCGGCCTTCAGCGCCTGGGCCAGCGCGACGAGCTCGGCGACGACCTGAGCCGCATCCAAGGTCCGGTTCTGGTAGCGCAGGATCGACTGCGACAGCAGCTCGGAGAACTGCCGCCCGGTCACGATGTTGCGCTTGCCGACCCGTCCGATCTCCTCGCCGAGGAGCTTCCTGAGCATCTCGATCTGCAGGTTCGGGGTCTTGGACGTCTTGAACCGGTCGATGAACTTGTCGTCGATGAGTGATAGGTCGGGCTTCGCCAGGCCCGCCTCCTCGTAGATGTCGATGACGCCGGCGCCGCTCATCGCCTCGGACACGATCTGCTTGATCGCGGTATCCAAGGTGACTGACGCGTCGACGCCCTCACGGTCGCTGCCCTCGATCTTCGCGATCTGGCCGCGGACGGCCTCGAAGAACGCGACGTCGTTGCGGATGCTGAGCGCCTCGTCCGAGGGGACGCAGATCGCATACAGCGACACCAGAGCGCGGGTCTGGGCGAGGAACCGGCACTTGCGGCACGGGGCGTCCTTCGTGCACGCGTTCGGCTTGGCCCCGGGGTGCTGGGCGATGAGGTACTCGACCGTCGCGGTGAGGGTGTCGAGGAATGCCTTCGGCCCGCCGGCGGCCAGCGTCGCACGCCAGTCCCGTCCGTGCAGGATGCTGGCGACGACCTCGTGCTTCTCGAGCATCGCCGGGATCGCCTGGTCGCGGAGGTCCTG
>CAINMH010000176.1 GCA_903850745.1 uncultured bacterium | reverse complement strand
GTGGAAGTCATGACTGCTCCTTGAAGTTCGACGGGGGTGAACCGGCGTACGACAGCACCCGCGGCGAGGGAGACCGGTTAAATGGCCCCGCCGCGGCCGCTAAGGAGCAGGCGCTGAGCGTTCATAGTGGTACTAGGGTACCCCACGGCGACAACGCCTCCTAGTCGAGGCGAATTCCTGCCGAATGCAACCTTTCCGGCCCCCAACTCCGTTAACGGACATAGGGAGGGCCGCCGGGGAGTCCTCGCAGGAGATGGGGGAATTGTGTCTAAAGGATTTCTTGTATCTGCTGCAACGGTTGTCGTGGGGACGCTACTTGTGGGATCGCTTGCTCAAGGCAGTGTCGCAAATGCTGGGGCCAATGCGGGGCGGGCGATGCCAGAGCGCTTAGAAGAGCTCGTTCAGGGGCCGGCCTCGCCACTGCATGACTCAATGGAAGATGTGGCACGGCGAGCCATGGCCATGGGGGAAGGGTGGGCCGGGTGGGCTTCAGACGACGCAAACTCGCGCGTCATCATCATGTGGAGTGGGCCTATCCCGCGTGAACTTGGGGATTTGGTGGGCGTCACACGCGACGGAGTTACCGTCGAGGTGAGACAGGTGCTGCTGAGTCAGGTTCAGATTAGAACGTTGGCCGATCACATCTGGAGGGCAGCCGATCGCGGTCTTATCCCGCGGCCAGTGGCCGTTGGTCCCGCCCTTGATGGACAGGCCCTAGAGGTCGAGTTTGACCGTTCGGTTCTTGCGAAGTGGGACTCGGAGGTATTGCGTTGGAAGATTGAAGGAGCGATTGTTGACGTTCCGATCAAGATTCAAGAGGGTGAGGCCCCGATCCCGACTTTGGCCCGCTAGCACGCCCACACCAACCCCATCGCTGTCGCCAAGTCCCTCACGCTCAGCAAATGCCACGGCCTCCAGCGGCGCGTGTGAGTCGGGTACGGCGCAGCCCTAAGATTCGGTGCATGGCAAATCTCAACATCGCGCTCATCCCTGGTGACGGCATTGGCACCGAGGTAGTGACCGAGGGCGTCAAGGTCCTCAATGCTGCCCTCGCGACCACCGGCACCACCGTGTCGACGACCGAATACGACCTCGGCGCTCGCCTCTACAACCGTACGGGCGAGACTCTGCCGCCGTCGGTTCTGAAGGAACTGCGTGGATTCGATGCGATCCTGCTCGGCGCGATCGGCGATCCGAGTGTGCCGCCGGGAGTCCTTGAGCGCGGGCTGCTGTTGGAGTTGCGCTTCCGCCTTGATCACTACCTCAATCTGCGCCCCGTCAAACTCTTCCCCGGCGTAGTGAGCCCGCTCGCGGGCAAGGGTCCTGAAGATATCGACTTTGTCGTGTGTCGTGAAGGTACCGAAGGCCCGTACGCCGGTGCCGGTGGCTTCCTGCGCAAGGACACCCCACACGAGATTGCCACGGAGGTCAGTGTCAACACTGCCTACGGTGCTGAGCGCATCATCCGTGATGCGTTCGAGCGTGCGACGCGTCGTCGCAACAGGGTGACGCTCGTACACAAGACCAACGTGCTCGTCTACGGCGGCTCCATGTGGCAGCGCACCTTCGACATCGTGGCAAAGGAATACCCAGGCGTCACGACTGACTACTGCCATGTCGACGCTGCCTCGATGTTTTTCATCACTAACCCCGAGCGATTCGATGTTGTTGTCACTGACAACCTCTTCGGCGACATCCTCACCGATATCGGCGCTGCGATCGCCGGTGGCATCGGGCTTGCGGCGAGTGGCAACGTAGACCCGAGCCGTGCCCACCCCAGCATGTTCGAGCCGGTGCACGGATCCGCGCCCGACATTGCCGGTCAAGGCAAGGCTGATCCAACCGCGACCGTCATGTCAGTGGCCATGTTGCTTGATCACGTCGGACAGGCTGACTTGGCCGCGCGCGTTGAGGCAGCCGTCGCTGACGACTTGGCCCAGCGCGCTGGCAAGCCTGCCCGTTCCACCTCCGAAATCGGCGACGCTCTCGCCGCGCGAGTCGCTGGTTAGGAGTACCGTCACACCATGTCTCTTGCCTCAGGACTCTGGCCCATCGCCATGCATCCCTCGGACTCACGCAAGTCCGATGCCGAGCGTGCAGCGGTGCTTCAAGACCCAGGATTCGGCAAGTACTTCACCGATCACATGGTGCGCGCGACGTGGACTGAAGCCGATGGTTGGCACGACGCCGAGTTGGTGCCCTACGGCCCGCTGTCACTCGACCCAGCCACCAACTTCATCCACTACGGCCAGTCGATCTTCGAAGGGCTGAAGGCATATCGGCACGCCGACGGCACGATCCGCACGTTCCGTCCACTCGCCAATGCTGAGCGATTCAAGAATTCGGCACGACGACTTGCGATGGCTGAGTTGCCCGCGGAGCTGTTCCTCGCGTCGGTCGAGGCTCTCGTGACCGCGGATCGCGATTGGGTTCCGGTGGAGCCCGATCGTTCGCTCTACCTTCGCCCGTTCATGTTCTCCACTGAGATCGGTCTGGGTGTGCGCCCAGGCAACCAGTACACGTACTTGTTGATCGCATCTCCTGCTGGCGCCTACTTCGCCAAGGGAGTGCACCCAGTGTCGGTGTGGATCACCGACGACTATGTGCGTTCATCTCCCGGCGGCACCGGCGAAGCAAAGTGCGCGGGCAATTACGCCGCGTCGCTCCTCGCTCAGGCTGAGGCAGCACATCATGGTTGCGACCAGGTCGTGTGGCTTGATGCCGTCGAGCGCAAGTGGATTGAAGAGATGGGCGGCATGAACCTGTACTTCGTGTATGGGTCCGGCGACTCGGCCCGCATCGTGACGCCGGCACTTACGGGCACGCTCCTTCCCGGCATCACACGCAGTTCGCTACTGACGGTGGCGGAAGATCTCGGCATCCGTGCTGACGAGGGTCGCATCTCCGTTGATGAGTGGCGCGAGGGTTGCGCCTCGGGGGAGATCACTGAGGTGTTCGCCTGCGGCACCGCGGCCGTCATCACGCCCGTGGGCGAGGTCAAGTCCCGTGTGGGCTCGTGGACCATCGGCGGCGGAGGCTCTGGAGCGGTGACCATGAAGCTTCGCCAGGCCCTCATCGATATCCAGACTGGCGCCGCCCCGGACCGCCACGCGTGGATGCACGCGATCTGCTGACAAGGTTCTTGAGCGTGGATGCTGAAGTTTTGGGGTCCACGTGACGTGTGAGGCTCAAGCGGCTATCCTGTGAACGTGACTTGCACAATCATCATTACCTAGCGAACTGACCGGCGACGCCGGACAGTTCGCAGCCCTTCGCACCCGCGGGGGGCTTTTTCATTGCCACATCGAAAGGCCCGACATGACCCGTCCCGACGAATTCCACGTCTACGACACCACCCTGCGCGATGGTGCGCAGCGTGAGGGGATCGCCTACTCCGTCAACGACAAGCTCGCTGTGGCGCGTCTGCTCGACGGCTACGGCGTGGGCTTCATCGAGGGTGGCTGGCCCGGTGCGATGCCCAAGGACACCGAGTTCTTCCAGCGCGCACAGACCGAACTGAACCTGAAAAACGCCGAGCTCGTCGCGTTCGGTGCCACGCGCAAGGCCGGGGTCAAGGTCGATCAGGACCCACAGGTGCGCGCGCTGCTTGACTCGATGGCACCTGTCGTGACACTTGTTGCGAAGTCCGATGTACGTCACGTGGAGTTGGCGCTGCGTACCAGCATGGCCGAAAACGTGGACATGGTCGCTGAGACGGTTGCGTTCTTATGCGCGGAAGGTCGTCGCGTGTTCGTCGACATGGAGCACTTCTTCGACGGCTACAAGCAAGATCCTGATTACGGCGTTCGGTTGCTCGTCGCAGCCGCCGAAGCAGGCGCGAGCGTGGGAGTCCTGTGCGACACCAACGGCGGCATGCTGCCCAGTGGCATTCACGCGATTGTGACCGACGTCGCGCTGCGCAGTGGTGTGCGTCTCGGCATTCATTGCCAGGACGACACCGCATGCGCGGTCGCCAACTCCATCGCAGCAGTTGAAGCCGGTGCAACGCACGTGCAGTGCACTGCCAATGGTTACGGCGAGCGCACCGGCAACGCTGATCTCTTTGTCGTCGTCGCGAACCTCGAACTCAAGCTCGGCATCCCGTGCCTGCCAGAGGGTGCGCTGCGCGAGACGGTGCACGTCTCCCATGCAATTGCTGAGATTGCCAATATCGCTCCCGACACTCATCAGGCGTACGCCGGCATCTCGTCCTTCGCGCATAAGGCTGGCCTGCACGCAAGTGCACTCAAGGTTTCTGCTGATCTCTACAACCACATCGATCCTGAGATCGTGGGCAATAGTCAGCGCGTGCTTGTGACCGAGATGGCTGGTCGTGCGTCTGTAGAACTCAAGGGCCTCGAACTTGGCTACGACCTCTCCAATGATGCGGAGACGGTCAGTCGAGTGGTGGAGAAGGTCAAGGACCTCGAGTCACGTGGCTGGAGTTTCGAGGCAGCCGATGCGTCGTTCGAGATGCTGCTTCTTGATGCAAGCCCAAGCGGTGCGCCGTCGTACTTCACGGTCGAGTCGTGGCGGGTAATCGTCGAGCAATCCGAAACTGGCGAGGTCGCCAGTGAGGCTACGGTGAAGGTGCACGTGGGTGGCGAACGCATTGTGGCGACTGCGGAGGGCAACGGCCCGGTCAACGCCTTGGACTCTGCGATGCGCAAGGCCGTAGTGCAGGTCTACCCGCAGATCGCCGAACTCGAACTCATCGACTACAAGGTGCGCATTCTTGCTGGCAAGAAGGGCACCAGTGCAGTGACGCGTGTGCTTGTCTCGACTCAGGACGATGACGGGCGGTGGGACACCCTCGGCGTCCACGAAAACGTAATTGCGGCGTCGTGGACTGCGCTCGCTGAGGCGCTCACGTATGGTCTCTTGCGCTCTGGGCGCAGCAACTAGCTCCGACCAAAGTTGGCGCGAACTGCTGGCCCGATAGGCTCAAGCCGTGCATATCGCCCGTTTTGCCCATGGTGACACCGTTTCGTATGGCCTCGTAGATCGTCTCGACGGCGTGACGCCGACCGAGGAGTCGGTGATCCTCCCGATCACCGGTCACCCCGTCGACATCCCCGAGCCGACCGGTGAGGTCTTGCCCCTCGCAGATGTACGGCTCCTCGCACCGATCATCCCGTCGAAGATCATTGCTGTTGGACGCAATTACGCCGCACATATTGCCGAGATGGGTGGCGAGCTCCCCACCGACCCCATGATTTTCCTCAAGCCGAGCACCTCAGTGGTAGGTCCGGGCGCGCCGATTGTGTTGCCGCCCGAATCAACGCACGTGGATCATGAAGCGGAGTTGGCGGTTGTCATTGGTCGCATCGCTCGTCATGTCTCTCCCGAGGATGCCGATCGCTACATTCTTGGCTACACCTGTGCCAACGATGTAAGTGCGCGCGACTTCCAGAAGTCCGATGGCCAGTGGGGACGGGCGAAGGGTTTCGACTCGTTTTGTCCATTGGGTCCGTGGATCACGCTCGGCCTTGACCCTGCAGACCTCGCGATCTCCTGCACAGTCAATGGAGAGGTCCGTCAAGACTCATCAACTGCATTGATGATCCGCGATGTTGCCACGTTGGTGTCGTGGATCAGTGGCGTAATGACGTTGCTGCCCGGCGACGTCATCATTACGGGCACACCTTCGGGAGTCGGGCCGATCCTTCCGGGCGACCAGGTCAGCGTGTCGATCGCTGGCATCGGCACGCTCACAAATCCAGTGGTTGCTCGATGAGTGACGTACGTGTTCGGTTTTGCCCGTCACCTACGGGCAATCCGCACGTGGGCATGGTCCGCACCGCGCTCTTCAACTGGGCCTATGCGCGTCACACCGGCGGCACTTTTGTCTTTCGCATTGAAGATACCGACGCTGCGCGCGACAGCGAGGAGTCTTATAGCCAGTTACTCGAAGTGCTTCGGTGGCTTGGACTCGATTGGGATGAGGGCCCCGTGGTGGGCGGCCCATTCGGCCCCTACCGCCAGTCCGAGCGCATGCATATCTATGCCGACATCGCTAAGCGGCTCATTGACGGCGGGTTCGCTTACACGTGTTATTGCACCGCAGAGGAGTTAGAAGCCAAGCGAGAGTTGGCGACTGCCGAAAAGCGCGCGCCCGGTTACGACGGCACCTGTCGCGATCTCAGTGCTGATCAGCGCGCGGCTTTCGAAGCCGCGGGTCGACCCTTCGTCGTACGCATGCTCATGCCCGACACCGATCACACCTGGGATGACCTCGTCCGGGGCGAGGTGACGTTCAAAGCCGAACACGTACCCGACTTCGTCATCGTGCGCGCCAATGGTGACCCGCTCTACACACTCGTCAATCCGGTTGATGACGCACTCATGCACATCACTCATGTCTTGCGTGGTGAGGATTTGCTTTCGAGCACACCACGCCAACTGGTTATGCATGATGCGCTGGGCAAACTCGGTGTCGGTCCCGGAGTGCTTCCGCGATTCGGACATCTTCCTTACGTGATGGGAGAGGGCAATAAGAAGCTCTCGAAGCGTGATCCCGAGGCGTCGTTCCAGATGTACAAGGACCAGGGCTATCTGCCTGAGGGCCTCATCAATTACCTCGCGCTTCTCGGGTTCTCCTACGGCGATGACATTGAGTTCTTCTCCAAAGAGCAACTCGCCAATGTCTTCGACATCTCGCGGGTCAACCCGAGCCCCGCACGCTTCGACCTCAAGAAGTGCACCGCGATCAATGCCGACTGGATGCGGGCGATCTCGCCGGAGGAGTTTGGCCAGCGGTTGGTGCCCTATTTGCACAAAGCTGGCGTGATCGGTGCGCAGCCCACGGCCGAACAGGCAGCGGTGATCACGGCCGCGGTCCCGCTGATTCAAGAACGCATGGAGACCCTCGGGCAGGCCGCCGGGATGCTCGGTTTCCTATTAATGGCTGACGCCGACTTCGCTGTGGAAGAGCCTGAGCGCGAGGGGCTCGCGTCGACCGAATCGCAGTCGGTCATCGCAGCCGCTATTGCCGCGCTTGAGCCACTGCCTGATTGGACGACCGAGGCAATCGAAG
>CAINMH010000175.1 GCA_903850745.1 uncultured bacterium | reverse complement strand
GGTCAAACCCCTCCTCGCCCTCGCCGCCGAGATGGAGGAGGTGCGCAATCACGTCGTTCGGGTGGCATCGGTGGAGGAGGGCCTCGGCGACTTCGTGGTCGAGCGCATGGCACCTGAGCCCGGGGCCGCCGAGTTCACAGCGCTTGACGCAGAGGCCGAGTTCGCCCACCTGCTCCAGGGCGGTCGAGCGATCACCGCAGAGGTCAGCCCTGAGGACGAAGAATTCCTCGGGCTTCCCGGCCTCCTCACCGCAGAACAGACCGCCACCCTCCTCGCCGCCCGCGACACAGAACTGCGCAAGCGCGGCCCGGCAACGTTGTTCGACGATCTCGAGGACGACGACGCCAGCGGCGGCGCGACCTGGCGCGATGTCGATGCCCTCCGGCGCGAGGTGCACGGCCTCGTCGGCCAATGGGCGTCGCGCTCGACGAGCAGTCACGCCGAGGTCCACGTCGAATTGCGCAGGGCGGTGCCCGGACCGCCATCGGCATCCGCGCCCCTCGAGGTGCTGCTCGCTCGGCGCGATTACCTGCTTGGCCGAGTCGGGTAGCAGGCTGAGCGACAATCGGCCTGCGGGCTCAGCATCACACGTAACGCCAGACGCCCATCGCCGAGTCGTACACATACGTGCGGTCGCAAGTGAATCCCCCCGTGCCATTGTTCATCCACATGGCCCAGCTTGGGCGCCAAGTAGCCTCACATACCTCGTCAGAAGACGTTCTTCCGTAGGACAGGAATTGCGGTGTCGGCAGCGACGCTGCCGGTGGAGCCCCGAAGGCGCACGACCACCCTTCCTGAATGGCAAACCACTGAAGGAAGGGATAGCCGTCATTCAGTGCGGGGCAGATTCCCCAAGTTGTCGCGCTCGTGACGCCCGCGACCAAACTCCAGCCCGGGTAACTCGATGCCATCATCATCTGGGTCGTCGATGCGGCGCCTCCACCGCCAGCACTCAGCGCCTGACCAGTGGACTGCGAGTTCCAAAGCGACGACGTCACGGGTGACCCGGACGCAACCAACCCGCCTACGGGTGCTCCGACGGCCGAGACCGCCCCCGTCGCATACGCATACGACAGCGACCCGACACTCGGATTATCGAGCACCCCGATGGCCCCACCAACGTCACTCATGCCGGTCACCACCCCGCGTGAATAGGCGTTGGACACAGGGCTCTGCGTTACCCGGCCGATAAGTCCGCCGACCGCCGAACTGCCACTCACCGCCCCGGTCGAGAACGACCGTTCGATCAGTCCGCCCATGTTGAACCAGCCGACGAGTCCACCCACATTCGTTGCCGCGACCCCTACTCCGGTGACTGAACCGCTGGCAGTGGCGTTCGTGATCGATCCGCTGGTAGATCCGACGAGACCTCCAATGCTTGGTCGCTGCGCGGCAACGAAACCGGTGGCATAGGACGAAGTAATGGTCGAACTGCTGCTGCCCGCCAGTCCTCCGGCGTTCGCACTTCCGGCTCCAGCCGTGCTCGTCACGTTGCCCGTGGCGTGGCTTGACGCAACGGAGCCCCCTGCGGCGCCCACGAGACCTCCGACCGTCGATGCTGAAGATGTGACCGCACCTGATGACGAGCTCGCTTCGAGGCTGCTCCCGGAATTCAGGACGCCGACCAGGCCGCCTGCGGACTGGCCACTCGCCGTGACAACCACCGAGGAACTTGAGTTCGTCACGGTTGCCCCCTTTGCGGGTGCCCCGAGCTGGCCGATCAGTCCGCCCGATGCAGTGCCCCCCGCTGAGACCGAGCCGGACGCTGTCACGCTCGTGATGTCTGCGCTCTCGACACGACCAGCGAGCGCCCCCACGTTCGCGCGACCACTGATATTCCCGGAGGTGATCGTCAGCGAGGTCACCGATGCTCGCGCAGCCGGCGTGGCGCCTTCGATGACACCGAAGAGGCCGGCATCATCCAAGGTCGCGTCACTGATGACCAAGCCGGTAATGGAGTGCCAGCGGCCATCGAATGAGCCTCGGAAAGGCGCCCCCGCGTTGCCGATGGGAGTCCAGCCAGCGCCCGCCGAGTACGCCGCAAGGTCGATCGAGCCAGTCAGCGCGAAGGCCGACTCCCAGCAGGAGGGGTCCGCACCCACACTGCGCAACTGCGCGCCCGTGGCGAGGAGGTACGGGTCACCGGTTGTTCCGGCTCCCCCGGCGAACGGCCCAGACGCGCACCCGATACCCCAGGCTGGAGTGGCCGTGACACCGATGAATGTCACCCCTCCCGTGGCAATGGACAAGCTGACCGCAAGCGTGGCAGACGTGCTCACGAAGCGGTGTCGACCGCGAGCGAATCGACGGATCATCATCGGTAGATCCGTTCAGCAGCTCTGCTCATCATGCGCCAGCCGAGGTCCAGACGCGCTTACTGCACGAACCATAGGAGCTTGTGATCGCGAACCCTGATCGGCACTCGCTTTCGTCCACGTAGACAAGGAGCTGTGGCAGCTGACCCAGCTCGGCATCCACGGTCTGAGTACGCCCGATGCCGGAGATGAGTCCGGGAGTGACGAGGAAGAGGCTTCGCGCTGTCTGCCCTTGCCCGGTGGGATTCCGGGCTGAGACCACAACGGTCCATGTCCCCGTCGGGGAATTCGTACCGAGGGTGAAGTAGTCCGGTACTGAGACGGTGCTGATGTTTCCTGACGTTGCAATCGGCAGTGCCCGCACGAGTCGCCCGGAGGAGTCGTAGATCCGCAGGAGGTAACTGCTCGGAGCCGGGACCGAACTCGTCGGAGCACCCCAGCTTGTGGACACCCAACCGTTGGAAGAGACGGAAACTGAGAGATTGACCGGGAGGCTCGGTGGCGTCCCGACGAGGGGAACGGTTGCCGTCGAAGCCGGACCAGAGCCCGCAGTGTTCGTCGCGCTGACGCTGAAGGTCCATACCCCGAGATGGCCGAGCGCCGGAGTGGTGTAGGCGGGGACCGAAACCGTAACGGGAGCTCGCGGGACCCCGGCGGGATCCGTCGCCACGATCCGGTATCCACTGACAACTGGCATTGCGCTGATCGGGCTCCAGCTGAGCGTCACCGTGCTATCGGGATTCTCGGTAGCAGTGAGGTTCGCCGGCGCCGGCGGGGGGCCCGATCCAAGGTAGGACGTCACGATCGCGGACTGGCCGGTGCCTGCGCTGTTGATCCCTGCGAGGGTGAACTCCCAGTAGCCAGGCTGCGAACTCGGTACGGGAATGCTGGCAGAGGATGTTTGCCCCGCCACCGTCACGCCTGCGAGGGGAAGCGTGGTCGTCGCGTTGGTGCCCGAGGGCGACGTGGTCGTGAGCTGATACCCGATCAGCGGTGGCGTGGAGGCGGGGGTCTGCCAACTCAGGGTGGCGGTGCTTGAGTTGCTGGCGCTGATCGACAGGTTTGCAATCGGCGCTGGCGGGGTCTGGGCGTAGCCTGGCGTGTCTGACACGGAAAAGGTCACGGCGGATGCGATTGAGGTCCCGCTCACCGCTGCCACGATTGAACCGGTCGATCCGGATCCGTAGCTCACCGGGATATTGATCGCGGACGTGCCCTGGGGCAGGATCACGCTGCACGAGACGATCGTCCCGCCACTGACCGTCGGGGCGAGCAGATTCGCCTGCGCTGACGGAGTCGTGCAGCCACTGATGCTCAGATTCGACCCTGGGAATGGTGTGAGGAGATTCTGCACCTGGGCAGCCCCCGAAGCTGAGGCGACCGTCAGCGTGACTATTTCGCTGCTGGAACCGTTATTCGTCAGGACAACTGTCGCGAGGCTCGAACCGCTCGCCTGCAACGTGCCCTGCGAGGGAGCAGCGGTAATGCTGATCGGTCCGGTGGTCTGGGCGTTGTAGACCGCGCTCCACTCCTGCCACAAGCCAAGGCAGGTATTCGTCGCATTCGCGCTCCCGTCGTAGCCCTGGCTGAACGTCGTCAGAGCCGGGCATCCGGGCTTCGTCGGGTTTGCGACCGGCCAGACGTACTGAGCCTGGAATGACGAAGAGGTCGAGACGCCTCCAGCGCTCGAGACGAAGCCGGGTACCGAGGTCTGGCTCCAATTGAGCGTCGTACTCACATTCCCCTCGTAGTCCACGGACGAGGCACTGCCGATGAAATCCCCGTAGAACGTTGAATTCTCCGTGAGCGGAACGCCGCCACCTGGCACGCCAGGTGTTGTCGCTGAGGGAGTGTTCGCGAAGCCGCACATCTGGGACTGGTTCTGATTTACCAATCCGGGCGACACGAGGGATGCCTGAGATCCGTTGGCTGCTCCAAGGAGCGACCCGTAGGTCAGCGGCACCGCATTTGGGTAGGGATTGATCGGACTCTCCGAACTAGGGCAGTTCACGAGAGCCACGCCGGTAGATCCGGAGGAGACTGACGTCGACACCGTGGGCGTCCAGCCGGTACTCGTGGACGGACTCAGGTAATACGGATAAATGGATGCAGGTGTCAGGACAGTTACGGCTGTTGACGGATTGCCGATGACGACGCTGGCGCCGCTTGTGGGCACCATGGTGGTGTCGAGGAAGGATTGGATTCCATATGACATCGCGCTCAAGTTGGGCAACAGCTCGTTGTACCCACCATCTACGTAGTTGTAGAAGCGTTCGTCGCTGATGGCGGCCGATGAGAGTGGCGTCCACTGCGAACTCTCCCCGGTGTAGAAGATCAGATTGGCCGGCTGTGCACCGTTGACGGTAAGGCCCGCCGTGGCCATGGATG
>CAINMH010000174.1 GCA_903850745.1 uncultured bacterium | reverse complement strand
GCGGGGCGGGGCGGAGCGGACCGCAGCAGAGCCCGCCTCGAAGTGCGAATTGCATCGCTGACGCGGCTGCGCGAAGACCGAGCTCGCCGCCACCGTCACCGAGAAGGGGCTCCCGTGTACCTCGATCCCTTGGAAGCCGTATGGGAGGCTGAGGTCGCCTGGGTCGCGCATCGACGCGCCCGAGTGGTGCTCCAGGAAGATGCGGAGGCGGTAGCTCCCGGGATCCACCACGTAGTAGCTCACGTCAAACGTGCCGCCCCCGTTTATCAACACGTCGGCGGACACTAGGGATGGGCCTTCAAGCCGCACCGTGAAGTTCGCTGTCTCTAGCGTCGGGGTCCGCATCACAAACGACGTGGGGAGCCCTGCGATGGCGCGCGAGAGACCGTCTCCCTCAAAGATGACCGGCAAGTGCTCGACGCTGAAGGAGATCGTATCGGAATGGACGGGCCGACGCGTCGCTTGGCTGATGGCATTGACGGTCCACTTGTAGGCACCCTGAGGTAACTGCGAAGCCGTAAACGTGAGGTCGTGCTTCGAGTCCAGCGAAGATGCGTTCGCCCAGCACGCCTCGAGGCTTTGGGACGGGTTGGGACACCCATACATTATCGTTCGGCTACCCGACATGATTTCGAGATACACGTCCTTCGGCATATTTGTCGGCGAAGGCGGGCCGTCCCACACGTCGATGATGACCGTGACGTCGGCGCTACCCGCAGGTGAGCCCACGTATACAACCTCCCCATCCCTCGGCGAAGCCCAACGCACAACCGGCGGGTTCTTCATCCGCTCGCAAGCCGAATACCTTGTGTGTGAGGCTAACGTGAACAGCGCGTATACGCAAGCGCATCTCGCCTTGGAGGCAAGATGCGGCATTGGCAGCCCCACCAATTGTACAGTACACTACACGCAGGAGTATCCATGGGAGTATCAAGGGACTCACACGCGCTCGCAGCTTGTTCCGCCCCGAGCTAGCTTACCGGCCCCCCAGTCACCCAACGTGACCTCAGCCACCGGCCCGGGCACAGTGCCAACTTGAACTGCAGAAAGCAGGAGCTCTCACTGGCACTGCCACCGCGCCCGCCCCAGTGGCCTGGGTGCCTGACAGACGCGGTCACGCGGAGATTGCAGTCCGGGGCTCAGGCTACCGGCCCGGGCCGGGGCAGGGTCACTGGCATGACTCCGATCGTCGGCCTGGCCGGGGTCGCGGCCGGGCCATCAAGTTTCTTCGGCCACCAGCATCAGCCTGGAGCGAAGGTACCGTGGCTTACGTGGCTTGTGTTGATTGACCACTGGCAGAGCAACCCGGCAGCAGAACAACCACGGGAGAACAACCCGCAGACCGATATGCCGGCCGCCTCTCAGAGCGGAACTCAACTGCACACTGACCGGCGAGAGGCACATTGGGCACTCCCATCACATGTGATGGGCACTCCCGGCATCGCCAGACCGTGGTTTCGTCAAAAGCCGGGCTCACGACCACTTTTCTCCCGGAGCCGGGCCCAAGAAGAGTGATCTTGACCCCGCTTCGGGAATCCTAAAATCGGCTAAACCGCTTACAATTGAGCAACGACAATGCCCCATGGGCGGCCTCCGCCACTCGCAGTACATCCGGCTTGAGCACCCGGGTCCTTCCAGCGTCCGCGTCACCGGAGCCACGCCACCTTCGCTGACGTGGGTGGCTACACTTGCGGCCCGGGGGGCTGGGGCTCTTGAGTGGCAGTGATGTGTGCCAGTGTGCCTGCCGCCGGGCGGTAGGGCGCCTCTAACGCAGCATCAGACCTTTGTTCCACCCGGTAAAAGCGTAAATTCGGTGCGTTTCTAAAATAAGGGCCCGGTCGAAACGAAATTAGGTGTGTCGGGGCGGAACAGGGGCGGGCTGAACCTAAATCCAGCCGGTCGAACGACACGTGGG
>CAINMH010000173.1 GCA_903850745.1 uncultured bacterium | reverse complement strand
GGACGTATATCGCGTGCTCGTTGCTAATGAACTTGTGCGTGACCCGGCGCTAGCTCCCCCCGTCCACCGCTTCCTGGCGACAGGCGACCCCGGTCCCTTCGCCACATTGGCGCAGCGCTTTCTTGGGCCCGAAGTGACCGCAGTTTCGCGGGCTGAGTTCCTCGAGGCGTGAAGTGCGCCTAACGGTTATTGGGTGCTCGGGGTCTTTCCCCGGCCCAGAGTCTCCAGCTTCGTGTTACCTCGTCGAACATGAGGACTTTCGGATGCTGCTTGATCTCGGTAATGGTGCCCTTGGTGCTCTACAGAAGCACGCATCGGTCGAATCGATCGACGCTGTGCTCCTGAGTCATTTGCATCCTGATCACTGCATCGATATGACTTCCATGTACGTCGTGCGCAAACACAATCCACAGGGCCATCTCCCACAAATCCCGGTGTATGGGCCGAATGGAACTGCCGATCGACTCGCTCGCGCCTACGACCTGCCCACAACGCCCGGAATGACTCGCGAGTTTAACTTCACAAACTGGACGAGTGGGGTCTTCGAGATTGGCCCGTTCCGGGTCGAGACAGCGCTGATGGCGCATCCGGTGCCGTGCTTTGCGATGCGCGTATCTGCTGCCGGTAAATCGTTGGTGTACTCGGGTGACACAGGGCCTACACAGGCGCTGGTAGATCTTGCTCGAGGCGCAGACCTCGCACTCTTTGAAGCCTCGTTTCTCGATGGTGATAATCCGCCGGATCTGCATCTGAGCGCGCGAGAGGCTGCCGATCATGCGCAGCGTGCTGGGGTCGGGCAAGTGGTCTTAACGCATCTCGTGCCCTGGAATGACCGTTCACTCACACGCGAACAAGCACTATTTGACGGTCCGTTGGATCTCGCGGAGTCAGGTCAGGTCTGGAACTTGTGACCCGTTAGGGTCGCTCTATGACTCGTTCTGATGGCCGTCCTGCTGACCAACTCCGTTCCGTCTCCTTTCAACGAGGGTGGCTTGATCATGCGGAGGGCTCCGTCCTCGTCTCCTTTGGTCGCACTCGCGTGTTGTGTGCGGCTTCGGTCACGGCGGGAGTGCCGCGTTGGCTAAAGGACTCAGGGACGGGTTGGGTGACTGGTGAATACGCGATGCTTCCGAGAGCGACACACACACGCTCGGATCGTGAGTCTGTTAAGGGCAAGCTCGGCGGACGCACCCAGGAAATCTCGCGTTTGGTAGGCCGAAGCCTGCGCGCCATTGTCGACATGAAGGCTCTGGGCGAAGTCACGATCGTCATCGATTGCGACGTGCTGCAGGCCGATGGTGGAACGCGTACCGCCGCTATTACCGGCGCATACGTTGCACTTGTCGATGCGATTGAGTGGGCGAGAGGCCAGGGGATCATCAAGCCCAACGCAGTGGTGTTGAAGGACTCGGTCGCCGCGGTAAGTGTGGGCATCATCGATGGTGAGCCACGTCTTGACTTGCACTACGACGATGATGTGCGAGCCGAGACGGACATGAACGTTGTCATGACTGGTGATGGTCGCTTCGTCGAAGTGCAGGGGACTGCAGAAGGCGAGCCCTTCGATCGGGTGCTGCTAGACCAGCTTCTCGCGCTCGCTGGGGCTGGGTGCGCCGAGCTGACGCAAATGCAGCGCGCGGCCTTGGCTCAGTAGCCAATCATGTCTCGACGCATCGTTCTCGCGACTAGGAATGATCACAAGGTGGTTGAGATGTCTCGGATCTTGGCCGAGGCTGGGTGCGAGATCGAACTCGTCGGGCTTTCGGCGTTTCCGGATGCACCCGAACCTGCTGAAACGGGGACAACTTTCTCGGAGAACGCGCTGATTAAGGCGCGATCCGCTGCCGTCGCATCAGGTTTGCCGGCGCTTGCTGATGACTCAGGAATATGTGTGGACGCACTTCATGGCATGCCGGGCGTGCTCTCAGCGCGTTGGAGTGGCCAGCATGGTGATGATGCAGCCAATGTGACTCTTCTGCTCGGGCAGTTGTCAGACGTACCCGATTATCGACGAGGGGCGGAGTTCGTGTGCGCGGTCGCGTTCGTCGAGGACGAACGCGAGCACATCGTCGAAGCTGGAATGACCGGCTTCTTGACGCGTGAGGCGCGGGGGAGCGGCGGTTTCGGCTATGACCCGATCTTTATCGCAGATGGACAGTCGGTCACTAACGCGGAACTAAGTCCCGCGCAGAAGGATGCGATAAGTCATCGCGGCAAAGCGATCCGTCAGATCGCTCCATTTTTAAGCTAAGAATTTCTTTATAGTTTTCAACACTTTTTTGGTGTTTGGGCTTGACGTTGTCAGTGCCTCGGTATATCCTGTTTTCAGATTGTGGCGCTCCCGTTAGGGAGATTACTTAGATCAATAATCCTTGTGGTCCGGGCCTTTTTTGGTTCGGTGTGCTTATGCGTTGGGTGTGTGGTGGCCACTCGAGTCGCAAAGGATTTTCTCTCGTGTCGAACCTCGATCTGTGCACGTCAACTGGTGAGTCGCCGGTTGATCTTGTTGCGCTGCGCGAAGAGGTGCTGGCTGCGAGCGGTGCGATCGGGAATGACATGCTGCGTCGGCTTCTCGCACAGGGACCGAGTTGGGCGATGGCAGGTGTGTTGGATGCGATCGATCCAGACCGAGTGGCACCAGTCAAGTTTGATCTTCCTGACCCCGAGGCTGTGTCTGAGCATGCGATGCAGGTTGCGGTGCGTGAGGGGGCTGATGCGGGCCGGTTGATTCTGTTGCAGTTGTGTAAGCGTCAAGAAGCGTGGTCGGCTGCGTTATCCACCCGCATGACTCATGCCTATGCGACTGCTGCGATGGACCGAACGGGCCGCCCTTCCTCTCGGTTTGATGTGTCTCGTTCTGGAGTGGTCGCTGAGGTGGGTCTGGTCATGGGTGTTCATGGGTCAACCGCGGATGTCAAGATCACTCAAGCCGGCCTGCTCAACCCTGAAGGTGTTCTTTCCACTACCCACGAAGCCCTCGCTCAAGGGGTCATCACCGAACCCGTTGCTCGCCTGATGGCTGATGCGATGGACGGCCTGAGTTTTGAGCAGATGGCCCGAGTTGAGGCCATGGTGCTCCCGAGACTTGTGCGCCACATCGACCCGATCACGCGCGAGGGCGCCCCTGCGGGCTACTCCTATGCCAAAGACCAACTCACCCGAGCCTTACACCGCATCGCACCCGAACGAGCCAAAGAAAAGCACGCACGGGCCATGGCCAAGCGTGGTGTGAAGATCCGCATCCTCGAAGAAGACGGCCTCGCCCAAATATCCCTGTGGACCACCAAAGTCCAAGGCATCTCGTTCTATGAACGCATCAACGAAATGGCTGAGGCATCCCTTGATGAGGACCGCACGATCAACCAATGCCGAGCAGACGTGTTGGTGGAGTTGGTGATGAACGCCCAGCCCACGCCCGGCACAACGCCTCTGGACTGCGCCAACGCCCCTGCGCGCGTGAATGTCGGCGTTCTGATCGATCTACCCACGCTCCTCGCGCTGCGCGATAACCCCGCAGAGCTACCCGGCTACGGACCACTCGATCCCGAACTCGCTCGAGCCTTAGCGGCCGATAACGAGTGGCGAAGATTCCTCCACGATCCGATAACCGGACAAATACTCGACCTCGGCCACACCAAATACGAACCCAGTCGAAAACTTCGAGAATTCATTCACGCCCGAGACCCCAAATGCACCTATCCCGGATGCAACCACCAAGCGCGAAGATCCCAACTCGACCACATTCAACCCTGGCCCCAAGGTCCAACCGACCGCCACAACCTGCACCCGCTATGCGTGCATCACCACAACTTGAAAACGCATGGCAATTGGCAGGTCACCCGAGATCACGATTCAGGTGAAACAACATGGACCAGCCCCAGAGGTCTCAGAGCTATCGCACCGCACCCCTACACGCCCACGCCCAAAATAGTCTCGCCCGACGAAGACGACGGACCACCACCGTTCTAGAGAACAGTTGTGCGGGTGGCGGGACTTGAACCCGCACGCCTTTCGGCACAGGATCCTAAATCCTGCACGTCTGCCAATTCCGCCACACCCGCGTGGTCCCAGAGTAGTGGTTGGGGTCAGTGGCTGACGAGGGCCTTCAGGAAGACCACACACAGGACGGTCACCATCACTCCCAGCACGTATCCGCTGGCTCTCAGACGCGACATGCCTGCGGTTCGACCGGCCACATATCCGACGGTGCAGACGAATGCCAGCAGGACCAGGTTGGCTACGACAAGACCATTGACACCGAAGAGAGCGACAGGCACAACCGCGAGGCCTGTTGTGACGCAGCCTCCGATTGCTTGGGCACCCACGATCCTCTTGGAATTCGTACGTGATTGCTGGGCAAGCCGGGCTGAGATCTGGAAAGCGATCCGGTGAGCCAGCACAAGGGCTACGGAAGTGAGGGCAACTGTCACGATGAGTTCGACACGCGTCGTGTCATCGTCAGTGGGCAGGACCAAGAAGACAGCAATCTGCGATAGGGCCACGTAGAGAGCCATGGTGACGCCCTCACGCCTGAGCTCTCGACGCGAGGTGGGTACGGCTGGGCTACTCATTGCTTTAGCGTGCCGTGCTCACAGACTCGCGATGCGAGTCCAGTCCGGCAGTTCGGCGCAATCCACGGGCCCCAGTGATGGCGAGGACTACGAGGAAGACAGCCGCACCGACGAGGACGATCATGGTGCCGGAAGGGACCGAGGCGTAGTAGCTCAGGTACATGCCTACTAGTCCGCACAACGTACCGATCCCGGTTGACAGTGCAAGCATGCGACCGAACGAGTTGGTGAGCATTCGTGCAATCACGGCAGGGATGACGAGCATCGCCGCAACGAGAGTGACACCAATGACGGTCAGCGTCGCCAGAATGGCGAGCGACAGGATTGTCATGAGGAGCGCTTCCACGCGCGCGACGCGCACACCGGAGGCTTGGGCCACATCGGGGTCGAACGTCGTGAAGAGCAGTACGCGGTAGCGCAGGAACACCACAGCCACCGTAAGCAGGGTGACGCCGACAAGCCCCCAGATTTGAGTAGCGGATATTCCCAGAATGCTGCCGAACAGCGCATTCTCGAACGATGGACCAGAAGTTCCGAACTTTGCAAACAGTGCGACCCCGAGAGCAAAGGAAGCGGTTGTGATGACCCCAATTGCGGCGTCGGCACCCACACGACTGCGACGGGAAACGGCCGTGATGGAGATGGCAGAGAGTACGCCCCAGAGACCGGCGCCCACGATGTACAACTGGGCGGCGAAGAGCTGCATTGCCGCGAAGCCTCCGAATATTGCATGTGAAAGGCCATGGCCGATGTAACTCATGCCGCGCAAGACGATGTAGACGCCAATAAATCCCAGAAGGGCACCTGATAGAGCGGCGACTAGCAGACCCTTTTGAAAGAAGGCGAACTGAAGTGGTTCGAGGATGTCGGTCATCCGGCTGTCCTCGAATCCTCAACCACAACCGGGACACCAAGGTGCTGAAGGACTTCCATCCGTGCACCAAATGTGCCTTCAAGAACTTCTGGCGTAATGACCTCTTGTGGAGTTCCAGAGGCGACGATGTGGTGATTGACGCATACAAGATGGGGCAAATGGGCGGCCATGCCGTTGAGGTCATGTGTGGTGAGAACGATCGACATTCCGTCCTCGTGAAGATCCGCGAGGAGGTGAAGTACGTCGTGGCGGGTCGAGAAATCCACTCCGCTGGTGGGTTCGTCGAGGAGCAGCATCGCAGGTTTGCGTAGTAACGCTCGCGCCAAGAACATACGTTGCTGCTGGCCGCCGGAAAGCTCCCGGATGTGTCGATGGGAGAGGTCCCCGATGCCGAGTCTTTCGAGCACCGAAGCGACATCTGCTTTTTCGCTCGGGGTGGCCCAAGGGAGTAGTCGACGTGCCGTCCGCGACATGAGTACGCACTCGAACACTGTGATGGGGAAGTTCCAGTCGACTGTTTCTAGTTGTGGCACGTACGAAACGGCCAGTTTGGGTGCTCGCGTGATGGTGCCCGATTGAGGTTTGAGTGATCCCAGAAGCAGTCGAAGCATCGTTGTCTTGCCTGCGCCCGATGGCCCGAGAATCCCGGTGAACTGGTCTTCGCGGACCGTGAAATTGATGTCATGCAGTACGTGAGTGTTGCCGTATCCCGCACTCACATCAGTGAGCGTGACAAGTGCTTCTCCGACTCCAGTGCCGGTCACCGCGCGATCATTGCGGGTAAGTTGCAGAGTCGGGGACTGCGGGAGTCACATTGACTGCGTCGAGGTTGGTCGTGGTTCCGCCGAGTCCGCTGATCATGGTCGCGAAGTTGTAGCGCATGAGCCCTAGCCACGAATGTTCTGCTTCGCCAGGAGCTCCAGGGAGATCGTCATCACGAAGCGAGGCTTCGTAGCGCACGCCGGCTTCCGCACCAATCTCTTCCAATACCTTGGATGGGAAGACCTCCGAGCCGAAGATGACCTGGACTCCTTGAGCCTTCACCTGCTCAATCAGTTTGGCGACTTCCTGGGGAGTGGGATCGGAGAAGTTTTTGGGCTGAATCGCACCTACTACCGTCCAGCCGAAATTCTTAGCGAAATAGGCATATGCGTCGTGGTAGGTCACGAGTTTGAGATTGCCATTAGGGACAGTCGACTGATCCTTGCGGAGCGCGTCGGCAAGTGCGTTGGCCTGAACGATGAAGGCGTCGGCATTCTTGGCGTAGGCGTCGGCATTCTTAGGATCTGCTGCACTAAAGACGTCGCGAATTTCTTGCGCGTAGATCACCGCATAGGTTGGATCGGTCCACAGGTGTGGATTGGGTTTGCCTTCCTCTTTAGGGAAGGAGAAGTCAAAGATCCAGTCTTCCTCAGGCAGCGAGAGAGTGCCGAGCTCAATGATCTGGGCGCCGTCCTTGAGGTTGGACTTCGCGAGATCCAAAGTGGGATCTTCGAGTTTGAGCCCGTTGATGAGCACTATGTCGGCTCGGCTGAGCAAGACTGCGGCGCCAGGTTCGGGCTGAAAGGTATGTGAGTTAGTGCCCTCGGGAACGATCCCCTCAATGTCGGCGAGGTCGCCGGCTACAGCTGCTGCAATTGAGGTGATAGGGGAGACGGTCGTAGCCACCAGGAGACGGTCCACTGCCCCTGAAGAGGGGCTTGTGGAGCCCCCAGAGCAGGCAGCGAGACCAAGAGCGAGCACGGGGAGCAAGAGCAGAGTGCCGAGGCGCATGTGACCAGCCTACTGCCTGTATTTAGTTACTGCAAACTCTTTGCAATAAGGACATGAGTAGGAGGCTCCTAACCGGGCGGCTACGCTTCCCCTGTGAGCGATACCCGTACCCCTGAGGCCCTTGAGGATGAGATCGAGCAGGCCCGTGAGCAGCTCGTAGCCACTCTTGCCCAGATCAAGGCACAGACGGCCCCAGCGGCCCTCGCTCGACGAGGTGGCAAGGCATTGGCTGGGTTCTTCACTGATGAGGGCGGCAGTATTCGACCCGAGCGCATTGCCATCGCCGTAGGTGTCGTAGCCGCGGTCGTGGGGTTGAAGGTCTGGGGCCGCAGTCGTCGGCGCTGTCACTGTCACTGAGGCTCGATCGCTAGCCCGCGGCAACACCACGCAGTAGTACTGTCGATGTATGGCTGCTCCTGCTGACGGTGTGCATTCTGACCGACTCATCATCTTTGGCATCACTGGTGATCTCGCGCACAAGATGACACTCCCGTCGCTGTATCACTTAGAGCAGCGTGGGCTTCTTGATTGCCCCATCACCGGCGTAGCGAGCCCAGACCTCACCGACGAGCAGTTATGGGATTTGGCGCGTAAGGCGATCACGGCCAAGGAGCAGGCCGATGGCGACGAAGTAGACGAGGCCATACTCAGTCGCTTGGTTCAGCGCATGACGTACGTCGGCGGAGATTTTTCTGATGCTGGTCTCTATCGGCGGCTAGCGGCGCACATCCAAGGTGCGAAAAATCCGCTTTTCTATTTGGAGATTCCACCATCGCTGTTCGGGCCCGTGATTGAGCAACTCGGTGCTGCCGGCCTTACCCACGGAGCACGAGTTGCGGTGGAGAAGCCGTTTGGCACCAGTTTGCAGAGCGCGCGTGACCTCAATGAACGGTTAAGCAAGATTCTCTCTGAGGATCAGCTGTTCCGGATCGACCACTTCTTGGGCAAGGAACCCGTTCTTGACTTGCTGTATCTGCGCTTCTCGAACGCGTGGCTCGAGCCGCTGTGGCGTCGGGAGTACGTGGAGTCGATTCAGATCACTATGGCCGAAAATTTCGGGGTCGAGGATCGCGGATCGTTTTATGACGGAGTGGGGACTCTCCGAGATGTCGTGCAGAATCACCTCTTGCAGGTTCTCGCTCTTGTCCTGATGGAGCCCCCAGGCTCCTCGGATGATCCGGTAGGGGACCGGCGGCTCGAAGTGTTCCGCGCAATTAGGCCGATCGATCCGGAGACTGTCGTGCGTGGCCAGTACACCGGCTACCGCGAAATCCCCGGCGTACAGCCGGACTCGGACACCGAGACCTATGTTGCTGTCCAATTGCATTGCGACACGTGGCGTTGGGCTGGAGTGCCGATCACCATCCGTGCCGGGAAGAACCTACCGATTACGGCAACTGAGGTGGTCGTCCGATTCCACCGTGCACCCGCGTTTCGCGTAGGTCAGCACGTCCGACACGTGATCGGACACGATGACATGATCCTGCGTGTGGGCGCGAAGCCGGGTGTCGACATCGGCGTACGCGTTAAGAAACCTGGCACCGATGGAGTAGAGCCGGAGTTTCTCTCCTTGGACTTTGCAGAAGCCCTGGGTGAACTACCGAGTGCTTACGAAACTCTGCTCTATCAGGCGATGCACGGCATCCATACGCTCTTCCCACGGTGGGATTCAGTCGAGGCCACATGGGAGATTGTGCAATCGGTTCTTGACCATCCGACGCCCGTGATTCGCTATGAACCAGGAACCTGGGGCCCAATGCAGGCTGATGAAATGGTGCGTCGTTCGGGCGGCTGGCGTAATCCGCGCCCGACGCACTGAGCTGTCTACAGCAGGCCAGCGGCTTGGGCTGCGCGGTAGATCTCAATCTTGTTAGACAGGTGAGCTCCAGCGGCCATGTACTTGCGGCGAATCCGCTTGATGTATGTCTGCACGGTCGTCTCACTCACGCCCATGTCTTCGGCGACTTCGCACATGGTGCGGCCTGACGCGTAAAGGGCGAATGCCCGCATCTCGCGTGCGGAAAGTCGCACGGTGGGGAAACTCCCGGATAGGGGCATCTGCGTGGCTGTGGTCATGTAATCAAGTGTGGATTCTCGCCGATGGCGCCCGAGTGTGACATTGGGTTCGCCCTATGTTGACGTCTCGCGGGCGGGAATGTCTGAGGTGAACGGAACGACCGCTTTCAATACTGCTCCTTGAGGAGTGGACTCAAGGGTCCACTCCTTGCAGAGATGGTCGTACATGGCCATGCCCAATCCACGGGCATTGTGATGTGCTCCACCCCCGCTGTCGGTCACGACGATGATTGCAGCAATGCCGTCCGTAGAGACGTCACACGTGATCTCTGGGGCATGTCCGTGGCGAATCGCATTGTTAATGGCCTCGCGTCCGATTTCCCCAACACATTGCGCCGTCATTGGGTATGTCTCGAGGAAGTCTTCGACAGCGGGTGTTAGGGACCACTCAATTGCGCATACCCCTGACCATAGATTTGCTATGTCATCCAAAGTCGCACTCAGCGAGATTTCAGTTCGGCCCGGCTTATCGAGTTCGGCGATCGCATCAGCGATGTCGTTTCGAATGCTTTCAATGATGGATTGCTCAGGGTGATCTAGCGAAGCAAGGCGCAGAGCTGCCGAGTGAAGGGCGCTTTGCACGCGACCATGCATGACATATGCGAGCCTGCGCTGGGCCGCCCACGCTTGTTGATTGAGGGAACTCACGGTGAGTTGAAGTTCGAGGACGGTACTGCGGAGAAGTTGTTCAGTTGCAAACTGCTGTGCGCTGAAGGCGTCGTAGCCGACAGTCGTGGCGCCTACGAGTCCACAGAAGATGAGCGCGGGAAAAAGCAAGAAGGGTGGAGCGGGAACACCGACGGCGATGAGGCCAGCCATGGCTCCGTAACCGATGGCCATATAGGTGATCGTGGTGACAAGAAGCGATATCACGGGAAACGTACGCCAGTTGGCGAACAATTTGCCGGCGATAAAGACGAGAGCCATACAGGCTCCCGCGAAGGTGAGTGTGAAGACCAGTGCCGGAAAAGGTGTGAGTGTGCGAGAAGCAGGGGCCGCCGCGGCGGCGATGCAGAGTAGGCCCAGGGGTAGAGGTTTGAACGAAGTAGCGACGCATAGACGATCTGGAAGGGGCACTTTGGGTCGTTGTCGACTTATGAGAGACCGGTTCTCGGCGTCGAAGGTCTCGGGCTCTGTGCCCAATCGACGACTAAGCGGCCGCAATTCTTCGTCGACAAATTCGCGCAATGAATCCACGCTCTTCAGCGGGTCCGCGCCTTGCCCAACTCCGGACAGGGCTGCATCAATTTCGCTGATTCGGGGCTGAATAGATGTGCGCACTTTGTCGGTAAGCCGTATGCGCATCTGAGTCAGACGTTCCTCAGCCGTCAATTGCAAATCGAGAAGACGCGCACGTTCAGTCTCGAGGGCATCAACGGTTCGACGATGCTGATCGTAGGTGCTGACTACTATCGCCAGAATGAGCAGCACAGAGACGACAAAGGCTGCTCCAAGGCGGTAGCCAAGCTCAAGTTCCGATGTCAGCCCGAGCCAATGCGCCACCGCGCCGATGGCGAGTCCGCGTATTGCAGCCGTCAAGGCCATCACGCCGAGTGTGAGAATTGGGCGGCTACGAACAATGGCTGGGCGATGCAACAGTGCCTTACCGCCCAGCAGGCCCGCGATAAGCACAAGTTCGCCCACGATAGCCACGATTAGCCACAAGGCCGCCGAGCCACCAAAGCGTTGTCGATCGAAGAACAAGGGACCGAGCACACCAGCCGGAATAAATAGCAGGGCTGTACGCAGACTCAACGAGCCCGGTTCACCCAGTCTCTCCCAGAGCACCCGAAAGGTGGCCCGTCTGTTCATCTATCCGGGGCTCTCTGGTGCGGGCAGCTGCCGAACAGTGGGTTCCGTCGCTTCTAGAAAGCGTCGTGCGGCGAGGACTCTGGAATTGCCGTTTGTCTCTGGCGCAATTCCGATCGCAAGATAGGCGCGTTGGAGGGTTGCCTCTACTGACTTAAGGGTCACGCCACGAGCATCGGCGATCTGGGCATTGGTCTTTCCATCGACGACCATTCGCAGTACGTCGATCTGTCGACGAGTGAGGTTCGCAAGTGGACGTTTTGGATTACGGTCGTGACGGTGTTGAGTCAGATTGCCGCCTCGCAAAGCGGAGTCGAGCGCCGCAATGATTGCGTCAACGTCGGAGATGGCCGACTTACGCAGATAGGCGACCCCGCGAGGAAGTCCATTGGGGTCGCGATCAGCAAAACGAGGATCGGGAAGATTCGTCAGGAAAACGATGGCGACATGGGGGTACTGCTGCAAGAGTCGATCGGCAAAGTCGAACCCAGTGGGTCCTTCGCCTAAGTCAATATCGACCAGTGCCCCATCGGGATCAACGGTGTGGACCGCGCGCATTGCATCGGCGGCAGTAGCGGCAGTAGTCACCCGAAAACCGCGGGTTTCAAGGGCACCAGCGACGAGTTCGCGCAGCAGAGCGTCGTCTTCGACGATCAGCAGCGAACGCCCCTCCACGAGAACCTCCTCGTACCTCGACATGGTGACAGAGATAAGCCTTTCGACCCTTCCAGAGCGTTGCTGGTCGATGGGGGGTAATCCCTACTTTTCTGCAGGACGCCTCTTGGCAAACTCCTCAAACCAGTCCAAAGCCGTGGCATCGTCAACGGCAGCCCGATTGGCGGCCTGATCTACTGGAGTGCCTTGGAGAATTCGCTTGATGGGGACTTCCATTCGCTTGCCCGTATGAGTATGCGGGAGCTTCGGCACCTGAATGATGTCGTCAGGCACGTGGCGCGGAGACATCTGACTTCTCAGGGCCATCTTTATGGTGTGGATGAGGTCTTCGTCGAGTTGTCGGCCCTCATTTAGCACCACAAACAGCGGCATCCAGTAGCCGCCATTATCGGATTCGATCCCGAGAACAAGTGACTCGCTCACCTCGGGCACGCCTTCGACAACCTCGTAAATCTCTGCCGATCCCATCCGCACACCCTGACGGTTGATGGTGGCATCAGATCGTCCGTGAATGATCACTGAACCGCGTGGAGTGACCGTCATCCAGTCACCGTGACGCCACACACCGGGGTAGGTATCGAAGTAGGCACTGCGATAACGAGACCCATCGGGATCATTCCAGAAGTAAATCGGCATCGATGGCATCGGCTTGGTTACTACGAGCTCGCCTACCTCCTCAATGACCGGGCGACCTTGGCTATTCCATGCAGCGAGTGCGACACCGAGAAAGGGCGCCTGAATCTCGCCCGCACGAACCGGAAGGGTCACGACGCCACCGGCAAATGCTGAGGCAACGTCAGTGCCACCAGTTATAGACGTGAGCCAGACGTGGGGGAGAGCGTTGTAAACCCAGTGGTAGCAGAGTGGGGGTAGGGGCGCACCGGTGCTGCCAATGGTGACGAGTTCGCGAAGATCGAAGTCATGACCTGGATCAATACCTGCATGCATCACGCCTAACAAGTAGCCAGGACTTACACCAAGGAAAGTAACCCGAGAGCGTTCCGCAATCCGAAAGAGTGCACCGGCATCTGGGTAGGTCGGGCTGCCGTCGTACACCACGATCGTGGACCCCACCAGAAGTCCTGCGACCTGAATGTTCCACACGATCCACGTCGTTGTTGCAAACCAGAAGAAGCGTGACCCTTCACCCATATCCGCATGCAGACGAAGGTGTTTGAGCATCTCCAGGAGGGCTCCACCATGGCTGTGCACCATGCCCTTAGGGCGCCCGGTTGTGCCGGAGGAGAAGAGGACCCACAGCGGGTGTCCGAAGGGGACCGCCTCGAACTCAGGCTCACATGGCTCTAGATCAAAGGCACCTCCTTCAATCCGCAATGTTGCGAGCAGAGTGGGCAAGTCACGCTCCAACTCATCGACCTGCGCGGTCCGATCGTGCAACTTTCCGCCGTAGCGGTAGTTAGTACTTGCAAGCAGAACGACAGGTTCGAGTTGAGCGAAGCGATCCGCGGCACCTTGCGCTGAGTATTCCGGTGCACAAGACGCCCAGACTGCGCCGATTGATGCGCAGGCGAGTAAACCCACAACACTTGCCACATTGCTGGGCAAGTAACCCACCACTCGATCACCCGACTTAACGCCATGGTGTTTCAGTAGTCTCTGGACCGCACCGACCTGACCTCGTAGTTCCTTCCAGGTTAACTCGATCGGAGCCGCGTCCTCACAGTGTGCGATGAGCGCAGGTGAATCGAGATCATGCGCAAGCGCACGTTGTGCAAAGTTGATTGTCGCGCCCTCGAACCATTGGGCGCCGGGCATCTCTTGGGACGAAAGGATGCTCGTTATCGGCGTGGGGGATTCCAGATTGAAGTATTCCCAGATTGAGAACCAGAAATCCTCGATGTTGTCGATCGACCACTGCCACAGATTCGAGTATGAATCCACGTTGATGCCACGACTGCGGGAGACCCACTCCTGGTATGCCAGCATCGCGCTGGCGCGACTGCGATCCTCGCTAGGGCCCCACTGGGCTGTCTCGTCCTCGCTCACGGCGACATGATGTCAGGACGGGTTGCAGGGGGAGAGCCCGCCATGGGCCCTCCTGCGCGCCATCGAGCCCGCTGATGACTTACTGTGGTTGTGGCGGCCGGTTGTGTTCGCCGGGGAGGAGGCCCTCATGTTGGGTGATGTCGACATCGCCGTTGTTCACGGGCGAGAAGTCGCTTATCGATATACCCCCGGCATTGGTTCGCCGATTCTCCTCATCCACGGCATTGGTTCGTCTATGTCCACATGGACGTCGATTCCTGAGCGACTAGAGGCAGCAGGCCATGGCGTGCTCTCGGTCGACCTTCAGGGGCATGGAGAGTCGAGCCTCGACCCAGGTGATTTCAGTCTTGGAGCCCATGCCAACACTCTTCGCGATCTCCTAGACCTGTTAGCCATCGATACTGTCCATCTGGTTGGGCATTCCCTCGGGGGCGGCATCGCGATGCAGTTCGTCTACCAGTTCCCCGAGCGAGCCGAGACCTTGGTGTTGGTGTCCAGCGGTGGACTAGGCGAAGGCATGAACGCAGGTCTGAAGTTGGCGACTCTGCCGGGCGCAGGCCTGTTTGTTGCGACTGCCTTCAATCGACCCACCATGATGACGATGTCGTGGATTGGCCGCACGCTCACTCGTGTCGGAGTTCGCGATCATTCCTTGACGCCGGAGACCTTGGAGACAATCGGAAAGCTTGCTCATCCGCAACGCAGAGCCGCGTTCCTCAGCACTCTTCGCGGCGTGATCAGCACCAAGGGCCAAATTCTTTCCGCTATCGACAAGTTGTCCATTCTTGGCGACCGTCGCGTTCTCATCATTTGGGGTGATCGCGACCCGTTGATTCCTGTTGCGCACGGTGAGCGTGCACACGAGCTGCTGCCCAATAGTCGATTGGTCGTCTTCGCTGGCGCAGGGCATGAGCCGCACTTCTTTGATGCTCCACGGTTCGCTGATGAACTTCTCGTTCATCTTGCTTCGGTGCAGCCCGTCCGCTGATGAGCGAAAGCTCTCCCACCCGGCATGCCGCCCCGAGTCAGTACCGTTCGACTGGTCAAGCGTCATTTGTGCTAGGCATTTGCGGGCTCACGCTAGGTGGATGTTGGGTCATTCTCGTAGTACTTCTTCCCGAAGTCGTCGATCTCATAGGGCCGCTCCAGGAATGGCCCTATGCCGTTGCCGGCGCGGTTGGTGTCCTATGTGGAATCCTCGCCATCATCCTTGGGGCTGTCGGTTGGCATGGAACCAGAAAGCATGCGCTTAAGACAGCTGTGCCCATGGCGGGGTGCATTCTTGGAATCGTGACCCTTGTCTTAGGTGTCGCGCTTACTGCCTTAGACGTGCTGAATCTTGCGATGCGCTGATCATGCGTCGTAGCGAAACCACACGGTAGCCAGTGGAGGCACGCCGATCCGAGCAGATGCCGGACGGCCATGCCATTCGACTTCTTGCGCATGGATCGCGCCGAGATTGCCAACTCCGGACCCGCCATATTCTTCGGCATCAGTGTTGAGAATCTCGCTCCACACCCCTGCGAGCGGCAGTCCAAGGCGGTAGTCGAGGCGGGTGACCGGGGCCATGTTGCACACGACTGCCACCGGCCTGCCTTCGTCGTCCCAGCGCAGCCACGTGAAGACATTGCCGCTGGAGTCGTTGGCGTCAATCCACTCGAACCCGAGGGGATCACAGTCACGCTGCCACAGTGCTGGCGTGGTCCGGTAGGCCGCGTTCATGTCACGCACTACTCGCTGCATGCCGGCGTGCTCGGGGTATTGAGTGAGCCACCAGTCAAGTGAATGGTTGTCGTTCCACTCGGCAGATTGCGCAAATTCCCCGCCCATGAATAACAATTTTTTCCCTGGATGTGCCCACATGAATCCCAGAAATGCTCGAAGTGTGGCTGCCTTCTGCCAAGTGTCACCAGGCATGCGCCCCAGAAGGGATCCCTTGCCATGAACAACCTCGTCATGTGACAGCGGAAGGACAAAGTTCTCGCTGTAGGAGTACGTCATCGAAAAAGTCATCGCGTTGTGGTGGAACTGGCGATGGATTGGCTCATGAGCTAGGTAGTCGAGTGAGTCGTGCATCCAGCCCATATTCCACTTCAGGCCAAATCCCAGGCCACCGAGATAGGTCGGCCGGGTGACGCCCGGCCAAGACGTGGATTCCTCGGCGATGGTGACTATGCCGGGTAGTCGCTTATAAGCAGTGGCATTCAGGTCTTGTAGGAACGAGACTGCATCAAGGTTTTCGCGACCACCAAACTCATTGGGCGTCCACTCGCCGTCCTTGCGCGAATAGTCGAGATAGAGCATTGACGCAACTGCATCCACGCGTAATCCGTCGACATGGAACTCCTCAAGCCAGAAGATTGCATTAGCGACGAGGAAGTTGCGGACCTCACTGCGGCCAAAATCGAAAACTAGGGTGCCCCAGTCCGGATGCTCGCCACGTTGCGGATCTGCATGTTCGTAGAGGGTTGCGCCGTCGAAGTTAGCCAGGGCCCATGGGTCCTTGGGGAAATGGGCGGGCACCCAGTCGACAATGACCCCAATATTTGCTTGATGAAGGCGGTCGATCAGGTAGCGAAGTTGGTCGGGCGTGCCGAACCGCGGTGTGGGCGCGTAGTACGACGTGACCTGATAGCCCCATGATCCTGCAAATGGGTGTGCGCTCACCGGCATGAACTCGACGTGGGTGAAGCCTTGCTCAGTTACGTAGTCGGCGAGCTCCTCGGCCATTTCGACGTAGCTCAGGCCCTGCCTCCATGAGCCGAGATGAACTTCGTAGGTGGTCATTGGGGCGGTCAAGATGTCGCGCGTGGCTCGCTCAGATATCCACGTCGAGTCATTCCACTCGTAGTTCGCCGTATAGACCACTGAGCCGGTCGCAGGTGGCATTTCTGTCGCGAAGGCCATGGGATCGGCCTTCTGGCACCAGATTCCATCGCAGCCAAGAACCGCAAACTTGTAGCAGGTGCCATCGCCGAGGTCAGGGATGAACAGTTCCCAGACGCCCGTGCTGCCAAGAGACCGCATGGGGTGAGCCGTTCCATCCCAGTGATTGAAATCCCCGATGACTCGAATGCCTCGTGCGTTGGGCGCCCAGACGCAGAAGGAGACTCCCTTGATGGGTCCGCTGGGGGAGTCGTAAGTGCGGACATGGGCTCCGAGCGCCTTCCAGAGCTGCTCATGGCGACCTTCGCCGATGAGATGAAGATCCATTTCGCTAATGCTCGGAAGAAATCGATATGGGTCATCGGCGGGGTAATTGATGCCGTTGTAATTGGCTACGACGCGGTAATCGGGTAGGTGCTGTGTGGGTAGTGTGACCATCCAGATTCCACGGTATTCGTGCTCAAGTGCGATGTTCGCGCCGTCAACGACGACGGAAACACCATCAGCTAGGGGTCGTAGGACTCGGATCGTTATCGAGCCGTCTCGTTCGTGGGCGCCGAGGATGGAATGTGGATCGTGGTGTGCGCCATCGACGAGATGGTCTAATTGGGTAGTCCAGGCGGCGTTTTTCTCATCGCTCTGCTCCATCACGCGCCCGAAGCTGCAACGTGAATGATGTGCGCCACGTTTAGCGGGTCAAGTCGCACGTAGGTGTCGCGACCCCATGTCCACTCATTGCCACTGAGGAGATCGTGGGCAGCGAATGTGGCATCCCATGGCAAGCCGAGGTCTTCCATGTTCCATCGCACGGTGGCTTCACGCGTGCTCATGGGGTCAACAGAGCACACCACAAGGATGAGGTCACCGCGGTCTCGCTTCGAGAATGCAATGATCCCGTCATTGTCGCTGGCGTGGAAGCGCAGACTACGCAGATCTTGCAGCGCAGGATGCGATCGGCGAATCTCGTTAAGTCGCGTGATGAGAGGCACGAGACTGCGTCCTTCTGCCGTTACTGCGTCCCAATTGCGAGGGCGTAGTTGGTACTTCTCTGAGTTGAGGTATTCTTCACTGCCTTGGCGCACAGCTGTAGATTCGTACAACTCGAAGCCGGAGTAGACGCCCCACGTAGGTGACAACGTCGCTGCCAGAACTGCCCGTATCGCAAAGGCCGCTGGCCCACCGAACTGTAGGTATTCCGGAAGAATGTCTGGCGTATTCACGAAAAAGTTTGGGCGCATGTAGGCCGCGGCTGGCCCCGAGAGTTCGGTGAGGTATTCCTCCAGTCCAGCTCGGTCATTGCGCCACGTGAAGTATGTGTAGGACTGTTGGAACCCGACCTCTGCGAGTGCACGCATCATCGCCGGGCGTGTGAACGCTTCGGCAAGGAAGATGACATCGGGGTCAGTCGCTCGGATGTCATTGAAGAGTCGACCCCACACCCACAGCGGCTTGGTATGTGGGTTGTCGACGCGGAAGATCCGCACACCTTTGGACATCCAGAGGCGTACTACTCGAAGTACTTCCGCGTAGAGGCCGCTGGGATCGTTATCAAAATTGAGCGGGTAGATGTCTTGATATTTCTTTGGCGGATTCTCTGCGTATGCGATGGTTCCATCTGCGCGGGTCGT
Organism: uncultured bacterium; assembly: GCA_903850745.1. GTDB lineage: Bacteria > Actinomycetota > Actinomycetes > S36-B12 > S36-B12 > CAINMH01. Next base: position 4,999 of record CAINMH010000173.1, on the reverse strand, counting down.
AAACCATTCCGGATGGGCCGACACCCACGGATGGTCGGGGCTTGCCTGAAGCGCGAGGTCGAGGGCGATCTCTAGGTTGAGTCCCTTGGCTCGGGCCACGAATGCTTCGAAGTCTGCCATCGTGCCGAGGTCGGGATGGATGGCGTCGTGTCCACCTTCGGATGATCCGACAGCCCATGGGCAACCAGGATCCTCAGGACCAGCAGGCAAAGTGTTGTTAGCGCCCTTGCGAAAGGTGCGCCCAATGGGATGGATCGGGGGAAGGTAGACCACGTCAAATCCCATGGCAGCGATCGCGGGTAGGCGTTCTGCGGCGGTACGGAAGTCACCCTCGCTTCGTGGGAAGAACTCGTACCAACTGCTCACCAGTGCTCGTCGGCGCTCCACGCGGAGCGGATACAGCGGAGAAGAGGATGGTTGCGCGCGCAGTGGTGTGGACTCCATGGCCGAGAGAACATCTGGATCCAGCAGGTGCGCAAGTCTGCGCATAGGCGGCAACTTCTTGTCGCGTGCACCTGCAATCGCGGCGCGCGTGCTGGGACTCTTGCCGAGTGACGCGACGAGATGCGCGCCCTCAGCGAGTTCAAGTTCAACGTCTGTACCTGCCGGAATCTTGATCACAGCGCGATGTCGCCAGGTTTCCCAGACGTCACTCCAGGTGTCGATGCGGTAATGCCAGAGTCCCTCTGTGTCGGGGCGAACGACCCCCTGCCAACGGTCAAGCCCGACACCCACCGGTGTCATGCGTGCGCGTCCCGCCTCTGAACCGTCGGGGCGCAAGATAACAACTTCAACCCCAAGGGCTTCGTGGCCCTCACGGAACGCCGTGATGGCGACAGGAACGCGCTCGCCGACTACTGCCTTAGCCGGCCGCTGGCCACATTCGACGACGGGTGATGGGTCCTGCGTCTGGAAGCGCGGGACGGCTACCACCTGCATCGGCTCGGGCTTCTTACGCGCCATATAACGCAGCCTAGTGGGCCATGCCCCGTCGCCGAAATTCACTGGAGCGATATCGGAAACATGACCCGTCACATTGCAGTAACACGGGCCTACTAAGTTGCCCCCATGAGAGCTATTCGGCGCTTTACCGTGCGCCCGGTACTACCCGAGCGCCTGTCTGCTCTCGACGATCTCGCGGGCAATCTTCGCTGGTGTTGGCATCCCGAAACCCGGGATGTATTTCAAGCGATTAGCCCGGCGCTGTGGCACGAAGTTGGCGGGGATCCAGTACGCCTGCTCGGGGAGGTAGGCACCGAGCGGTTTGAAGAGCTCGCATCCGATGCGGATTTTTTGTATGTTTTGGATGCTGCTGCAGACGACTTACGCAACTATCTCGCGGGTGCTCGCTGGAGTCAGTCTCTGGGCGAGGCGTCGCCAAGCGCAATTGGATACTTCTCGCCGGAGTTCGGCGTTGCAGCTGCTCTCCCGCAATACTCAGGTGGCCTCGGCATCCTCGCGGGAGACCATCTCAAGGCTGCGAGTGATCTCGGCGTTCCGATCATTGGTGTCGGCTTGTTCTATCACTCCGGCTACTTCCGCCAGTCGCTGAATCGTGATGGCTGGCAGGAGGAGCGTTACCCAGTTCTCGATCCCGACGGCATGCCCGTGTCCTTGCTTCGGGACCGCAATGGTGAGGCGACGATCATCGCTGTTGGGCTTCCTGGTGGACGCATTCTGCACGCGCACATCTGGGTGGCCCAAGTGGGCCGCGTGCCGTTGCTACTGCTGGATTCCGAGGTCGAGCTCAATGGTCCTGCGGAGCGCGAGGTTACTGACCGCTTATACGGAGGCTCCGCAGATCATCGTCTCCAGCAGGAGATGCTGCTCGGAATTGGTGGGGTGCGAGCAATTCGGGCCTACTGCGAGATCATTGGGCATCCAACTCCTGAGGTGTTCCATACCAATGAAGGTCATGCCGGATTTCTTGGGCTTGAGCGGATCCGTGAGTTCATTGGTCTTGGTCTGACTCTTGAGCAAGCGGTGCAAGTCGCACGTGCTGGGACTGTGTTCACCACGCACACGCCTGTGCCCGCTGGCATCGATCGTTTTCCGCGCGCGCTTATCGAGCACTACTTCGGTGGTGACAACGCCGTGCCAGGTGTTCCAGTTGATTTCATCTTGAGTCTTGGTGCTGAGGACTACGAAGGTGGTGACAAATCCGTCTTCAACATGGCGGTCATGGGTTTCCGTCTCGCCCAGCGCGCGAATGGCGTCAGCATGTTGCATGGTCAGGTGAGTCGCCGCATGTTCTCCGGGCTCTGGCCGGGATTTGACGATGAAGAAGTGCCGATCACCTCGATCACCAACGGCGTTCACGCGCCGACTTGGGTCGCCCGCGAGATTCGCGATCTTGCGGTTCGCGAAGTGCCTGCCGAGTCGCTCGAAGAGCCCGAAGCTTGGGAGGCGATCGCCCGCGTGCCGGAGGGCGATTTGTGGCATGCAAAATTCCAATTGCGAGAAAGACTCGTGGCCATGGTGCGTCAGCGTCTTCGCGATTCTTGGGCAAATCGAGGCGCCTCACCAGCGGAAGTGGGCTGGATCGAGGATGTGCTCAGTCCGGACATTCTCACCATCGGATTTGCTCGACGAGTCCCTTCCTACAAGCGCCTCACACTCATGTTGAGTGACCGGGAGCGCTTGACAGCGCTGCTCACTGACCATGAGCGCCCGGTCCAATTAGTCATCGCTGGGAAGGCGCACCCCGCCGATGAGGTTGGCAAAGCCCTAATTCAAGAGCTCGTGCGGTTCACAGATGAGGCCGACGTACGCCATCGCATCGTGTTCCTGCCGGATTACGACATCTCAATGGCGACAACTCTGTATCCCGGTTGTGATGTCTGGCTCAACAATCCGCTGCGACCACTCGAAGCCTGCGGCACCTCCGGGATGAAGGCTGCGCTGAACGGCGCTCTTAATCTTTCGATACTCGACGGCTGGTGGGACGAATGGTTTGACGGTAAGAACGGTTGGGCGATTCCCACGGCCGATGGCGTTGATGACCCAGATCGGCGAGATGATCTTGAAGCAGCAGCACTGTATGACTTGATTGAAAAAAAGGTAGCGCCGCTTTTCTACAATCGCGGTGCCGACAATGTGCCGTACGGCTGGGTCGAGATGTTGCGACACAATTTGCGAAGTTTGGGACCAAAAGTTCTTGCACGCCGAATGGTGCGCGATTACGTAAACCTTCTGTATGTTCCCGCCGCAGAGTCATCGAGAGTCATGAGTGTCCACGGATTCGCGGTCGCACGAGAACTTGCGGAATGGAAGTCACGAGTGGTGCAGGCGTGGCCGTCTGTGAGCGTCGATCACGTGCAGTCAGAGGATGTGGCCGTAGCACCCACGTTGGGGATGCCATTGAAGGTTCACGCGCTTGTGTGCCTGGGTAGGCTATCGCCTGATGATGTGGACGTGCAACTTGTGCACGGCCGGGTAGATGCCGACGACCGTATTGTGCAACCGGATACGACTGCCTTGACTGCCTGCGGTGCAGAGGGCGATACGTGGCGATTTGAAGCGCGAGTGGAGCTCGATCACACCGGACCATTCGGCTATACGGTTCGAGTTTTGCCGCGTCATGAAGGCCTCGCCTCACCCGTCGAGATGGGGCTCCTACGAGTTCCTGTCGGAGGTGCGGTCTAAGAACTTACGCGGCATGGTGGGCGCGCAGCAGGATCGCGCTGCGGCCTATCACCGGTAGGACGGTCCCTGCAGCGAGGGGTTGGGACTCATGCTGCGCTGAGCGCGTATCCAGAACTGAGGTATACGAGGTTGCATAGGGCGCCCGCGGCAGCACGAAATGGGTGTCCTCCGCGCCGGAATGCAAGATAAGTAGGAACGACTCGTCACGAACTTCGGAGCCGTCGGGATTTATGTCCCGGGTACGCCCATAGAGAAACATTCCCAGGGTGCGCGAATCAGCCGAGTTCCATTCATCTGCGCTGAGCTCGAGACCGTCATCACCAAACCAGGTGAGGTCCTTGGTGACCGACCCTTCCATAGGTTCACCTTCGAAGAATCGGTGTTGACGAAAGACGGCGTGCTCTTTGCGTATCTGGAGTAAATCGCGCGTAAAGTCGTAGAGATCGCATTGCCAGTCGGCATATGTCCAGTTGTACCAAGATGTCTGATTGTCCTGACAGTACCCGTTATTGCTACCTCGCTGCGTGCGCCCAAACTCGTCTCCGCCGAGCAGCATGGGCACGCCCGTAGACAGAATTAGGGTGGTGAGCATGTTGCGAATTTGGCGGCGCCGTAGTTCGTTGATTGCTGGATCAGCTGTCTCGCCTTCGATGCCGTAGTTCTCTGATCGATTGTCGTCCGTGCCGTCCCGATTTCCTTCGAGATTCGCCTCGTTGTGTTTGTGTGAGTAGGTCACTAAGTCGCGCATCGTGAAGCCGTCGTGGGCCGTGATGAAGTTAACGGAGGCAAAAGGTCGGCGCCCCTCTCGGGAGAAAATGTCTGCCGAGCCCGTAAGCCGCCACCCAAGTTCACCGATCGCGGTTGCGCCGCGCCAATAATCACGCAAATTGTCGCGATAGCGACCGTTCCACTCGGCCCACGGAGGTGGGAAGCCGCCGACTTGATAACCGTCAGGGCCCAGATCCCAAGGTTCGGCGATCAACTTGACCCGGCGCAGCACGGGATCGGCTTGGATTGCGGCAATGAAGCGCCCCTGCAAATCGACACCGGAGTGGTCACGCGTCAAGGCTGATGCCAGGTCGAATCTAAAGCCGTCGACGTGCATTTCTTCGACCCAGTAGCGCAGCGAATCGGTAATCATTTGTAGGACATGTGGCGCTCCGGCATTGAGCGTGTTTCCGCAGCCCGTCACATCGTCGTAGTCGCGGCCGTTGTTGTGGGTGCGGTAGTAGCCGGTGTTGTTGAGGCCACGAAAAGCGAGCGTGGGTCCAGTCAGGCTCGCTTCACACGTGTGGTTGTAGACCACGTCGAGAATGACTTCGAGTCCAGCGCGGTGTAGTTCCTTGACCATCTG
>CAINMH010000172.1 GCA_903850745.1 uncultured bacterium | reverse complement strand
GGCGTAGACCTCGGGGGATGCAATGGGCATCTGATTACTCCTGAAGATGGGTGGATGTAAGCGTGGTAATCATCCCACTCGCGAAAGTGTGATGTCCCACCAGGCTCGGGTACTTGGACACCCACATAAGTGGGAACACTCCTGTCCTGATCAGTTCGAGAAAGTCAGCTGACGCACTGATCGGAACATCAAGGAGACCACCACTGCAACCGTTGCAACCACCGCGCCCGCAACGAATGTCGCGTGTAGACCGATTACTGCAACGAGCGGGCCGGCGAGCGCAAGACCGATCGGCCCGAACATCATCGAGCCAAGCGCGTCGTAGGAGGTCACCCTCGACAGCGACTCTCGGGGCACCCGGGTTTGCAAAGCTGTCAGCCAGAAGACGTAGAAGAGTTCCAGCGCGAACCCGAACACAAAGGCACCGGCGGCAGCCAGAAGCAAGGGTGCCTCGGCAGCGAGCAAGAGGAGCCACACGGGCAGCGCCAACGTGACGAGCATTCCGATCACCAACGGGTGTCCGGCACGCACTCTCGAGGCGGCGATACCTCCGATGAGAAGACCAACGCCCTGGCAAGCCATGACGAGGGCCCAACCTTTCGGGCCGCCGTAGATGTCTAGGGCGAGCACCGGGCCAAGTACCTCCTCCGCGCCGCGCCACACCATGACGATGAATGAGAAGCACCCCACGATCACGACGATCCATCGGAACGAGAGGAAGACCCTCCACCCGTGGATGAGATCCGACATCACCGACTCTCCGGAGTCATGTGGCTTCGCCACATGACGAATCGAGTAGATGAGTGCAGCTGAGAACACGAAGCTCAGCGAGTCGATCGCGATTGCCCAGCCCGGGCCGACGAGGGCGACGAGAACACCGCCCAATGCATTGCCGGCGATGAATCCGACATTGGTCGCGATCGAGACCAATGCATTGGCCGACTGCAACTGCTCATCGGGCACCACGTCGGGAGTCAGGCCGGACATCGCGGGATACCACATCCCGTTAAGCAATCCTGAAAGCGCACCGAGGATCGCGAGCATGGGTACGTTCGCGTGACCGGTGATGAAGAGGATCGCCATCGTCATGACGAAAACGCTCACCAAGGCGTCGGTCACCATGATTACTCGTGCACGACCTAGTCGATCGGCAATGACGCCACCGAAAGGCAGCATGAGCACGAGCGGGATTGCCTGGGCTGCGAGAACGATTGACAGTGAGGTGGGTGTCGCACCCGGCAACGCCAAAACACCGAAGGCCAGTGCGATCGGCGCGACTCCGTTGCCAACATTGCTGATCGCGCGCGACCAGAAAAGCCTGCGGAACTCTACGTTCCGCAACACTTCTCTGTTCCCGACCATGCGAGGAGCCTAGAGACCGCTGAGACTTATCGACCGATCGCCGGCTCCCTCGCATTCGACAGGCTCAGCCAACCTTGCTGAGCAGGTAATCGCGGCGCGCCATGAGCACCTCGACCGGTGCCGCCGCACTGGGGGGTCCGGGTGCGACCTTGCGAAGTTCGCCGTGGATCTCAGCATGGTTGCGCGAGGTACGAGCTGCCCATTGACGCACCAGGCCGGCGACCTCCTTGCGCAGTGCATCGACATCGCGCCAATGCGTGCCATTACCCGCAACGTCGAGTTCGTCGAAGAGAGTTCCGCTCTTGCGAATATCGGCGTCGCG
>CAINMH010000171.1 GCA_903850745.1 uncultured bacterium | reverse complement strand
GGACTGTTGGCCTGACTTGCTGATGTATCGCTGCCAATCGAATCCACCGAGAGTGACTACGCCGGTGAGCTGGCCTCGGTCGGTCTGCTCGGGCAGGTAATTGACGTTCGTCGTGTTCGACTGGCCCAGTTGGGCGTACGCATCGTCAGGGGTCACGAACCCCAGATGCCAGGCCTTGTCCGGAGTTGATCCGGGTGTCGGCTGCCAGCGGACGCTAGTGGCCCGCCAGTCGGCACCGAGACCCACCGGAGCCAAGACGGCATAACCAGCCTGATCCCTCGCTACCAAGAGTTCGGACTGATAGTCGATCACCTTGACGGCGTCAGGTTGCGGGCGGAGTGTGACGATCAAAATCACGGCCACAACGCCGAGGACCAGCGCCAAAGACCGCGCCATGTCGCCAGCACTTTGGCGGAGGCGGGGGTTAGGGCGCCCGGTTGGCGAGATTTCGGTCACGAGTCCTATGGTCCCCCACGGGCCGATACCCTAGGCACATGGACCCCCAGCCAGAGATGCCTGAGCGCAACCTCGCGCTCGAACTCGTTCGGGTGACCGAGGCTGCAGCCATGGCCGCGGCGCGATTTGTCGGTCGTGGCGACAAGGACGAGGCTGATGGCGCTGCCGTGGCAGCGATGCGGACTTTCATCACTAGCGTCGCCATGAACGGCACCGTCGTCATCGGTGAGGGCGAAAAGGACAACGCGCCCATGCTGTTTAACGGCGAGAAGGTCGGCGACGGGACCGGCCCTGAGGTCGACGTTGCCGTAGATCCCATCGACGGCACAACGCTGGCCGCCAAGGGGATGCCCAACGCGATATCCGTTCTCGCGGTTGCCGAGCGAGGCGCTATGTACGACCCCAGTGCCGTTTTTTACATGGACAAACTCGTAGTAGGCCGCGAGGCCGCCGGAGTCATCGACATCACTGCACCGATCAAGGTCAATCTCGCAGCAATCGCAAAGGCTAAAGGCGAGACGATCGCAGACATCACCGTCTGCATTCTCGATCGTCCACGCCATGATCAGATGGTGCGCGAGATTCGCGAGGCGGGTGCACGCATCAAGTTCATCACTGATGGCGACGTGGCCGGAGCAATCAGCGCAGCCCGATCAGGCACCGGCGTGGACGTCCTGATGGGCATCGGTGGAACGCCTGAGGGCATCATTACGGCCTGTGCACTGAAGTGCCTCGGCGGTGAAATTCAAAGTCGCTTATGGCCGCGTGACGAAGCAGAGCGCCGCAGGGCACTCGATGCGGGCCACGATCTTAACCGCGTACTCACAACCGGAGATTTGGTGCGAGGCGACAACGTGTTCTTCTGTGCCACCGGCATCACCGATGGTGAATTGCTCAAGGGCGTGCGCTACCACGCCGGTGGATCGACAACCAACTCCATCGTGATGCGCGGACGTAGCGGCACAATTCGAGACTTGCTCAGCGAGCATGTCTCCACCCCATGACGCCGACGCAGTTGCGTACCCGAGTCGCCTTAGGCTTATGCCATGACTGATTTCACCTATACCGACCTGCTCCCTATGGGCCCCGATGAGACCCCCTACCGATTCCTCGGTGCGGATGGTGTCTCCACGATGACCGCAGGCGGGCGCACATTCCTACAGGTCGAGCCTGAGGTGCTCTCGCTCCTCGCCTACGAGGCCATTCGTGACATCCAGCATCTGCTGCGCCCGGGCCACCTCGCGCAACTCGCGAAGATCCTCGCCGACCCCGAAGCGAGCCCAAACGATCGATTCGTCGCACTCGACCTGTTGAAGAACGCGAACATCTCAGCAGGCGGAGTGCTCCCCATGTGTCAGGACACTGGCACCGCGATCGTGATGGGTAAGCGCGGACAGCATGTACTCACGCCCGGTGAAGATGAGTCGCATCTGTCGAAGGGCATCTACGACGCCTATCGCGTACTCAACCTGCGCTACTCCCAGATGGCGCCGATGACGATGTGGGAAGAACGCAATACCGGCACGAACCTGCCCGCCCAGATCGAGCTCTACGCCAACACCCATCACGGACAAGAAGCCGAGTATCACTTGTTGTTCATGGCCAAGGGTGGCGGTTCCGCCAATAAGAGCCTGCTCTTCCAGGAGACCAAGGCGGTGCTCAATCCCACCGGCCTGCGCAAGTTCCTTGATGAGAAGTTGCGCAGCCTCGGCACGGCTGCGTGCCCGCCCTACCACCTCGCTGTCGTCATCGGTGGAACGAGTGCGGAGTACGCGCTCAAGACAGCGAAATACGCGAGCGCGCGTTACTACGATTCGGTTCCGGTCCACGGGTCACCCAGCGGGCACGGGTTCCGCGACATCGAGATGGAAGCCGAGATCCTGAAGATGACCCAGGAGTTCGGCATCGGTGCGCAGTTCGGCGGCAAATACTTCTGCCATGACGTGCGCGTGATTCGACTTCCCCGCCACGGCGCCTCGCTTCCTATCGCGATCGCGGTGTCGTGCTCGGCGGATCGTCAGGCGCTGGCGAAAATCACTGCCGAGGGTGTCTTCCTCGAGCAACTCGAACGCGACCCAGTGCACTTTATGCCGGAGGTACACGAAGAAGAGTTCGATGGCGACGTCGTACGCATTGACCTATCGCAGCCGATGGATGCGATTCGCACTCAGCTCAGTGCACTGCCCGTCAAGACTCGTGTCTCGCTCACTGGCCCGATGGTCGTCGCTCGCGATATCGCCCATGCCCGCATCAAAGAGATGCTCGATCGCGGCGAGCAGATGCCGCAGTACATGCGCGACCACGCGGTCTACTACGCCGGCCCGGCCAAGACCCCCGATGGGTACGCATCTGGTTCGTTTGGACCCACTACTGCTGGTCGCATGGACGCATATGTCGATGCCTTCCAGAAGGCGGGCGGGTCCCACGTCATGCTCGCCAAGGGCAACCGCAGCGCAGCGGTCACCAACGCCTGCCGCGAAAACGGCGGTTTCTACCTCGGCTCCATTGGCGGACCAGCCGCCCGACTTGCGAAGGACAACATCAGGAAAGTCGAAGTTCTCGACTTCCCGGAGTTAGGCATGGAAGCTGTATGGCGTATCGAGGTCGAGGATTTCCCGGCATTCGTCGTAGTCGACGACAAGGGCAATGACTTTTTCGCTGAGACGTTACGAACAGTGGCAACGACTATCCCCGTGGGACAGCCGAGCTAACTCATCCCTCAAAAGGGAGATAGTTCCACGCGCCGGCGCTCGGCCAACCGGACTCCCTACCTGACCGAGAATCACAGGACCAATTGCCGCCCGCCCACGGTCCGGTACCGGAGTGAGCAACAACTGAGTAAAAGGCTGCGTCTTGCCAGAATCGATTCCACTCACCAATGTTTTTGCCTGCAAGAGCGTCAACAGCATTGGCCCCAGCCTGGCCATACTTGGCGGCCATTTCGGGGCGTAGGTAGGCGCGAATTGTGGAGTTCCACGACGGCGAAAACTGGTAGGCGCCTTGGTAGTAACCGCCGATACGGTACTGACCACCTGCCTCACGCTGCACGATGCACAGGCGGTACTGCTCCATGCCAGCGCGGAAGTACTTGCCTTGGTAGGCGCTCGTGCGATAGCCCACGAGGTCCCGAGCGGCGTAGGACTCCCAGGGGAGCATGTCAGCCGGAGCCGCCGCGACAGTGCGGGCCGCAGCGCGCGACACGCGCGGCCCGAGCGCAGCCCACGTGGGGGCGTTGACGACGCCAGAGGAACGAATTCCCATACGCAATTGGAAAGCCTTCACTGCACGCTGCGTCTTGCGATTAAAGAAGCCCTGGGCATGGGTCTTCGGGACGCGAAGCGCATTCTGCAGGATCTGCACCGCAGGGCCCTTATCGCCAAACTGAAGAGTGGGGGGCGCAGTGCGCGAAGCGGTTGCAGCGGCCGCACTTGACGGGGCCGTTGCAGCGTGTGCTGAAGTGACAGCAATGGGCGCAATAAGCGCGGCCACCACCGTGACCACGGCAAGCACTCGACGCATGGACATCTCCTACACGCCTACGGGGTGAGCTGTCGGGTTCGGCCGGGAGTTGGCCGGTCACAGGTTCGTGACTTCACCCCAGGGCGATCACTCGCCCCCGCGCCCTAGAAGTACGTGCGCGGTGTTGGGTCCCCCGCTCCTGCCCGCGGTTAGCGCTCACGAGGGGGCAGGACTGGGCGTCCTCGCGAGGTCCGCACCTGGGTGGATGTGGACTTGATGACGGTAACAGATTGGACACGGACGGACTACTAAGTCACATGACTAAGTCGTCCATATGAGGTCAAATCAGCGGGTCTTCGAGCATCTCTGTGACCAACGCCGCAATGGGCGAGCGCTCCGATCGGGTCAGGGTCACATGGGCGAAGAGGGGGTGACCCTTGAGTTTCTCCACCACGGCCACGACCCCGTCGTGGCGCCCTACCCGAAGATTGTCCCGCTGGGCGACGTCGTGGGTGAGCACCACTCGAGAGTCTCGACCGATGCGGGAGAGGACCGTCAGCAGAACATTGCGCTCTAGGGACTGCGCCTCATCGACGATGACAAAGGCGTCGTGGAGCGAGCGACCACGAATATGAGTCAACGGTAGGACCTCGAGCATGCCGCGATCGAGGACCTCGTCGACGACCTCTTGGGTGGCCACAGCGCCAAGGGTGTCAAAGACTGCCTGGCCCCAGGGCCCCATCTTCTCTGCCTCATTACCCGGCAAGTAGCCAAGATCTTGACCACCCACGGCGTAGAGCGGTCGGAACACGATCACCCGGCGATGCTGACGTCGCTCCATCACCGCTTCGAGTCCGGCACACAGTGCAAGTGCACTCTTGCCGGTGCCGGCGCGCCCACCCAGGGAGACGATGCCAATGTCTGGGTCGAGCAAGAGATCCAGTGCCACACGCTGCTCTGCCGAGCGGCCATGAATACCAAATGCCTCACGATCGCCGCGGATAAGACGTACGCGCTTCTCCGCTGTGACACGACCCAGCGCGCTTCCGCGATCAGACAGCAGCACGAGGCCGGTATTGCAAGGTAGATCTCGCGCTTGGTCCAGATCGATCGCGCCCTCGTCGTAGAGCTCATCAATCATCGTGGCAGCGACCTCTAATTCGGCCATGCCCGTCCAACCGGATTCGACAACAAGTTCGGCGCGATATTCGTCTGCCTCAAGCCCTACTGCTGAGGCCTTAACCCTCATGGGTAGGTCCTTACTGACGAGAACAACGTCGCGGCCCTCAGCTGCCAAATTGCGCGCAACGGCGAGGATGCGGGTGTCATTGTCACCAGATTGGAACCCGGCCGGCAACACCGACGTATCGATGTGATTGAGCTCAACTCGCAAGGTGCCACCGTGTTCGCCAATCGGGATTGGCTGGTCAAGTCGACCCCCGCTGAGGCGCACATCATCCAACAAGCGAAGCGCGGCACGCGCAAAATAGCCCAGTTCAGGATGCGTGCGTTTAGCCTCAAGCTCGGTAATGACTACGAGCGGGAGAACCACCTCGTGTTCGTCGAATCTCAGCAGCGCATGCGGATCAGACAGCAACACGCTGGTGTCGAGTACGTAGGTGCGGACGGAGGGGCGGCTGGCAGCAGGCACGTGTTCTCCGAAAGCTTGGCGCATCCGGGCCAGTCCCGGCGCTGGTGACTCAGACGCTAAGACGGGTTCCAGTCAGCCTCGTGACGCCACGCCGATACGCATCTGGCGTTCACATAACTGTCACGAACTACGGCCCGGTAGCCTGACGGGACTTGAAGTGGAGGCGGCGTGGGACTTACGGACCTGGTGTATTCGGCGTATGGGCGCCGACTCCGCAAGCAGGTCGCCGGTGGCCGCGTCCCGCGCCACGTGGGGGTCATCCTCGATGGCAATCGCCGTTGGGCCAGCATGCAGGGATCCACGTCATCGGCAGGCCACCGAGCCGGGGCCGCAAAGATCAAGGACTTCCTTGGGTGGTGCGATGAGGCCGGAGTCGAGGTCGTCACTTTGTGGTTGCTGTCGACAGACAATCTGTCCCGCACACGCGAGGAGCTCGATGCACTCGTCACGATCATCGAAGACACCGTCACAGATCTGGCGGAGACCCGTCGCTGGCGGCTGCACCCTGTGGGCTCTCTCGATTTGCTCCCCGCGCACACCTCGCGGGTGCTGAAGGAAGCCGCCGAATCAACTTCCACGATCGACGGCTCGCTCGTCAACATCGCCGTCAGTTATGGCGGTCGACGCGAGGTCGTCGACGCCGTACGTGGACTCCTCCAACAGCACGCCGAGAAGGGCACGTCGCTCGAAGAACTGGCCGCGACTATCGACGTCGAAGACATCGCCAAGAACCTCTACACCAAAGGGCAGCCAGATCCTGACCTCGTGATCCGCACCTCGGGCGAGCAACGTCTTGGCGGGTTCTTGTTGTGGCAGAGCGCTCACTCCGAGTTCTACTTCTGTGAGGCCTACTGGCCAGATTTCCGCCACATCGATTTCCTGCGTGCGCTGCGTTCCTATGCCGCACGGCAGCGTCGGTTCGGCTCTTAGGCCCTAACCGATCACGTAGCGACTGAAGCCTGTTGTGGTCCACATGCGGCCATCGGCGAGCACAGCGAATGCTTCCAGACCATCGTGCGCTTCGACCCAATCGCGCGCCTCGTCGCCGAGCGCAAACGCTGTGGTAGCCGCAATGTCCACTTCGGTGAGTGATTCGCCCACGATGGTGACGGATAGCAACCCGGCACCTGCGGCGCGTCCTCGCGCGACAACGATGTGCTCACCACGTTCTGCGGTGCCCGATGTCGCCACCGCGAACCGCGGTGAGTTCGGATCGCCCACAGCAAGAATCACGCGCGACGAATCGCGAGGGTCTGCGATCGCGATACCCCAATCAAATGCCCCGTCGCTACACGACTGAACATCACCACCACCGTTGACCAAGTGCACTTTGGAGCCGGCAGCGCACAGGATGTTGCTCGCTCGCTCGATCGCCCAGCCTTTAACAACCGCAGAAGGGTCCAAGACGCCGCCGGGATACAACGTGAAGGCACCCACGCCATCGGTGACAGCTCGCTCGCCGATTTCGAGCACTACAGCGACCAAGGGATCGCACTGGTCAATCGTTATCTCGTTGCGCCCAAGGCGGCTGATGTCGCTTTCGGGCTTGTAGGTGGAGAAGATGTGATTGACCTCATGCAAGGAAGAAATCGCGTGGCGCAAGCCAGCCTCAATCTTGCGCGAATCGTCGTCACGAATATCGAATGAGAACACAGTGCCCATGCACTCTTCGACGTGTCGCATGACCGGAGCCTAGTTACGTCTGGTCAAGGATTGACTGCAGCGCACTGCGGTATCCCTCAGAGGTGTATGTCGCACCGCTGACGGCCTGGAAATTTACTCCCACCTTCACGGCTTGCTCATCGAGATAGGGGAACACCTCTCGCGAGATGTCATTGGTGCGACCGTCTCCAGAGGGCTCAACAAGAGTTGTGACGTCGCAAATGACTCCGCTGGCTACAGTTGCTTGAATCTGAACCGGACCGTAAAGCGTATCCACCACCGGGCTAGTGAGCGTGGTACCACTGGCGCAATCCGACTCGAGGGGGCCAGCAAGAAGATTGCCACCACCGCTTCCGCGTCCGAAGACCGGATCGAATAGCGCGACCACGGCAATGGCCGCAGAGGCGAGCAACACCGCAGGAGCGAGCCGGCGAGCGAGCGAGGGACGCTTCGTCACTACACACCGAACCTTTCCCGATGAACGTGCTTGCTCGGTACCTTCAGCGCACGAAGCGACTTCTCGATTGCGTACTCAAGGCTCGCCGGGCCGCAGATGAAGGAGTGCCGTTCGCGAATGTCCGGCACTACCTTCGAGAGAACATCTGGACGAAATGGATCACCAGCAGAGAACCACTCTCGTGGCCCAGCCAACACATGCATGGTCCCCTTACGGGCGGCGATCAACGTCTCCAACTCCGCAAGGTGCACAAGCTCATTCTGGTCTTTGCATCTGAGGATCACGACCGGCTCCTGATGCGACCCAACATCTTCAAGAAGCGCACGTATCGCGGCGATCCCGACGCCTCCCCCAAACAAGACGACACGCTTCCCCTCGGCTTCATCGGCCGTGAATCGACCATAGGGACCTTCAAGGAACACACGAGTGCCTATTCCGGTCCGCAGGATGGCGCTGCTTCCATCACCGAGATCTTTGATGGTGAATCGCAGAGTGTCCCGCGTAGGGGCCGCGGACAGGGAGAACGGGTGTGGCTGCCACCACAAGCCACGACGAGCAATACGAATGATGAAGTACTGCCCAGCCGATGCGCGCAGGTATCGAAGCCCTGGACCACCGATCTCAATTGAACCAATACCCGCCACCTCTTGGCGGATGCGCGTGATGAACGTACGGCTTCGCGTTAACGATCTAAGAAAATCACTGCAGCGCGCTATCAGCACCCACACAAAAGTGGCCACCGAAAGCCCGACCCACCACACCAGAGCTAGCGTGCGTCCGGAGATGTCCGTACCCAAAGTGATTTGGTGACCAAAGGCGAGAATCACTGCGAGGTAAGCAGTTAGGTGCACGAAATACCAGGTCTCGTACGCGAGTCGGCTACGTACCCACCGCCAGGAGCTCAATCCGATCACGAGAAAGAGGATCAATGCCGCGAGAGCAGCGATCATCCACTTCTGAGTGCGGATGAGGTCAATAAGTGCGGCAACGGGGTTCATTCGTGAGCCGATACCCCACGCGATTGTGTCAATCAGCGCATGGAAAGCGACGAGGCAAACCGTCGTGATACCGACGATGCGGTGCCAGCCCAACATTTTGTCGAGACCGAATTTGCGCTCGATCGACCGCGGGCGAGCGGCTAGTAGAAGACCGCCCAACGCCGCGAGCGCGGCATACATACCGGCGAGGCGACCAAGAGCCAGAAGTGTGTCGTTTCCACCCGCGATGAGTTGGGTGAAACCGCCAACACGTACCCAGATCCCCGTGGTGACCACCACGATTGTTGCGACCACTGCCCACACATCGGTGTCGAGAATCCGAGACTTCCGCGGGGGCGAGAGAGCACGAGACGTGGTCGTGGTCCGTGCTGACATGTGTCAATAATGCCCCGAACCATGTCAGGGGGTTGGTGCGAACCTGTGAGACACCTGCGAGTGCAATTCCGCAGGCTCTGTCACTGGGGCTTGGCAGGCGAAATTCCGGCACACGTACGCAGTTGCTTTGCCCCCTTGAAGAGGCCGATCCATGAGGAGCGGCACCCACGTGTCGTCGCCTGACTCCCCTACCGCCAGCGCCAAGCCCGGCCGCGAGGAACGCCGGGCGACATCAGCGAGCACGTCTCGATCCGGATCGCCCGCCACGCTCACTATGGCCACTTCGACCGGACCATCGAGTAGGGCCTCGGCAACAGCGAGCCCCGATCCGGCGGCCCGCGGCGACCGCGCCAACGCGCCGACAACGCCGAGCGCTCGCTCGGCCGCTTCACGCGATGTGATGTCTCCCGTGAAGGCGGATTGAGTGAGCAATGCACCGGCCGCTACAAACCAACCCGATGGTGTTGCATTGTCTGCCGGATCTCGTGGTCGATGTATCAGCGCTTCACCATCATCCGGAGTCTCGAAGAAGCCACCTTCACCGTCTGCGAAATGTCGCGTCACTACGTCGAGTAACTGTCCGGCGATCGCGAGCCACGCATCATCACCTGTTGCGGAGTACAGAGCCTGCAGTCCGTCCGCTACGCATGCGTAGTCTTCGAGCGTGCCGGAGCTCTTGCCGGGACGGCCATCGCGGGAAGTTCGCCGAAGCCGACCATGCGCATCAATATGGATCGAGATCAGTAGGTCCGCCGAACGTTCTGCCGCTTCAACCCAGGACGGCTCATCCAGCAGCGCGCCAGCTTCAGCTAACGCTGCAATCAACATGCCGTTCCATGCGGCAACAACCTTGTCGTCACGAGCAGGATGAACTCGCTCTGCGCGCTTCGCGAGAAGTGCGTGACGTACGCGCGCCCAGCGCTGCGAATCATCCGGCTCGACGCGCAATTGCAAGGTCGACGAACCGTGCTCAAAGGTGCCGCGTTGGGTTACGGAGAGAAGCTGCGCAGCCCATGGGCCGTCATCAACGCCTAGAGTGTCCGTGAGTTGCTCCGGCGTCCATACGTAGAACCGCCCCTCCTCCCCTTCCGTATCCGCGTCAAGCGCGGCGGCAAAGCCACCTTCAGCCGTCGTCATGTCCTTGAGCAAAAACTCAGCAGTCTCCCGGACGACTCGCAGAGCGAGCGGCGAGGCCGTCAGCCGCCACCAGTGCAGATAAGCCCGCAGGAGTAAAGCATTGTCGTACAGCATCTTCTCGAAGTGCGGCACGATCCAATCGGCATCGACGCTGTAACGTGCGAACCCGCCGCGGAGCTGGTCATACATGCCACCTCGCGCCATGGCCTCGAACGTTCCTTCAGCCATCTTGAGCGCTTCGTGATTGCCTGTGCGCGCCGTATGCCGAAGCAACCATTCGAGAACCATCGAGGGTGGGAACTTCGGCGCGTTGCCGAATCCACCACGACGTGCGTCATACGAAGATGCGAGTGCAGTTACAGAATCGGCGAGCATCTCTTCGCTGATCGACTCCGCTGAGGGCTCGACAAACCGGCGGTTGGCGAGCGCACCGGTGATGCGCTCTGCCGCGTCCCCCACTTCACCACGTCGCTCGTTCCACGCAGCGGTGAGCCCCATGAGGACTTGCGGGAAGGCAGGCATCCCGTGTCGCGGTTCCGGTGGGAAGTAGGTTCCTGCGAAGAACGGTCGACGATCATTGTCGAGAAAGACTGACATCGGCCAGCCGCCTTGACCAGTCAGCGCAACCGTCGCGTCCATATAGATCGAATCGACATCAGGCCGCTCTTCGCGATCAACCTTGATGCTCACGAAGTTCTCATTGAGATACGCGGCGATCGCATCATTCTCGAAGGATTCATGCGCCATCACATGGCACCAGTGACACGCGCTGTAACCGACGCTCAAGAAGATCGGGACATCGCGCCGCTGCGCTTCGGCAAAGGCCTCCGCGCTCCACTCCCACCAATCGACGGGGTTATCCGCGTGCTGGAGGAGATAGGGACTGGTGGCCTGGGCAAGTCGGTTGGGCACGTGCCCATGCTTCCGTGAGAGGGCCAGCCGTGAGTAGCCGGGTAGAAAGTGCCAAAACAAGAAGTCTTCCCGCTTAGCATGATTTGTGAGACTATGGAGACATGACCAACATAAGTGTGCGCGACCTGCGCAATGAGGGCGGCGAGATCCTTGACTCCGTTATGAGGGGCGCGACCGTGACCGTCACTCGGCAAGGGCGTCCGATAGCCGAACTGCGGCCTATTCGCCTCGGCACCGATACCGCACGCCTCCTCGAAGTCTGGCAAGGAACTCCCACGTTCGCCTTCGATCAGTTCCGCAGCGACCTCGCAGAGATTTTCGAGGACTCCCTATGACTTCTGACCCGGCCGGACTTCTCGACACCAGTGTTGTAATTGAACTAGGAGCACTTGCCTCCGCCGACCTTCCCGCTGAGAGTTTCATCTCCGCAATCACACTCGCCGAACTCTCCGTTGGTCCACTCGTCGCTGCTAGCTCCGACGAACGCGTCCGACGTCAAGCAGTTCTCCAGGTCGCCGAGGCGGCGTTCAGCCCGATCCCGTTCGATGCTGAAACAGCACGCGTCTTTGGGCGGGTGGCCGCTGCTTTGCGGGATTCAGGTCGCAAAAGCCTCGCTCGCGCATACGACGCACTCATCGCTGCGACGGCAATTCGTCACGAACTTCCGGTTTACACCCGCAATCCTGATGACTTTGCCGGCATTGCGACGCTTACCGTTCGTCAGGTTCGATAACGCACGTTCGCAGCGGCTTTGCTTGATCACCAAAGAGCGGCAGAATATGGATGCGGTGAAAGCGTGCGCGATCGGCGAGCGGATGGCGCGCAGGATGACTAGGTGAAACCAGATTGTCTCGTGAACCTTGCGTCTCTACTCGCCCAGACAACGCTTCATGAATCAATCACCTGATTGGCAAGCGATACTGAGCCGATTTGAGTCCCTCTAACGTGAGACCTGCAAAGTTGTACGAACCGCTACTCTGCCAGCTCTCGAAGTCCGACACTGCATGTCCCACGCGAGAACGTCTTGCCGAAAATCGGTGTTGTGGAGAATCGGTTGCGGAGACAGCGGGGTCTCAATTCCATTAACCAGACAGTGGATTGTCAACTTGAGCGCACCCAGAGAAGCCGTGTTTGCCCCGGAAGGTTGCCAACCAGGCGCAAGCTGCCAATGCTGAGTATAAGAGTGAACCATCGAGTCATTGGGGTTCATGCGATCGACGACAACAATGCGGGCACTAGCTGCCCCGAACACAACCGCCCGAGTACGTGGCACTCCTGTTGCCCAAGTAACGAGATAGTGGATGGCGCCACTACTAGTTATGGCTTTCGTCGCAACTGAGCCGCCGACATTGCTACTCCCACCAACTTCTAGGACTGAGTGAGACGCGGCTGATCGTTCAAAGGCCAATCTGAATCCATCCGTTTTGTCGAAGAGCCCTCGGTCTCCGAGCACTTGCTGTTCAGAGCCTCCCAGTTTCACCCACCAGGTCGTTGCACCGTTGTCCTCGTGTCCATGCATGGCTCGAATCGGCCCAAATCTGAGCACATGCTGAGACAAGCCCTTTGGAAATCTCATTTGCGCCGCCGCCCATCCGGATCCCCGCGGAGAGCCCGCGTGCACTGGACACCACAAGGCACCAACATAGGGGAAGCGTCGAATGCTGAGAGTTGAACTTCCCCAGCCGTCACCGATGGATTCGAGATGACCATTCGGCGTAAGCAAGGCCCCTATTGCCTCTCTCGCAGCGAGCAACGGCGCCTTTGCACCTGACTCAATTTGCATCGAAGAGATGGCATTTCGCCACATCTGGAAATTCACGTACTGATAGCCCGACGATTGTTCCGCCATCATTCCGCAAGTCGAAAAGACAAGTGGCAACTCTCGCGCCGATCGTGTTGATGCGAAAGTCGACCACTCAGGGACTTCCAACAGTAGTCCAGCATCAAAGATGGCGAAATTCGCAAGCAGTCCATGGTTGTGCACCGCTGTGTTCGGCGGACCGTAGTAGCGAGGTCCCTCCAGCGCGATTACTAGTGCAACCGCCAAGGGCTTCAATCTGACATCAGCTGTTCGCGCAAACGCACAACTGATCGTATTGAGTCGGGCAGTGATCGAGCCCTCGCCCCAACCGGTGTCTAGGAGTGCCGCATGACTCGCGACATCTCCCAGATCTGGCGATGCCGAGCCTTGCTCGAGAAGGCGATCGACCACGGCACTGTAGTCGGCTCCGTAAGTATCCCAGAGCCATCCCGCAGAGTCGAAGGACATCGCAACCGTTGGGTTTATGTCGAAGTGCGTCCACCCCCGTGAGCCCAGGGCGAAATCGGTCGAATCAATTCGCACTGAATCGGCACTTGTGAATACCTGTGAAGTGTCAACAGGGAAGAGCCGACCCTTGCTCGCAGATCTGCCACACGCACGCTCCTCCGCGTCGCTCATCACCGTGAGAGATTTTTCGAGGCGAGCCGCGACCACGGCAGACGTCGAATTGGTGGCTATGAGAACTGCTCCGACGGCGAAACCTGCGATTGAGAGCACGACCAGTCGAATGCTCTTGGTGTGACTGCGCATCGAAACACCCCCAGTTATGCAACAAGGTGAATATGTGTTGCGTATTCACAACCTAGCCTTCACCGGCCATGGGAGACAACTCGGAGCCGCCTAAGGGGCGCCGTGCGGCGAACGTGCCTATGATCTGTGGCGTGCCCGTGAGTCGTCAGCAACGTAAGAAAGACGAGGTCTCTTGGCTTCAGGAGGCGATGTCCCGCGCAGGATTTGACTCACTCGACCAACTAAGCCAGGCCTGTGGCATTAACAAGGGCACGCTCTCTCGCTATTTTCGCGGGATTCAAAGTCCATCCGTGCAAGTTATCCCGCCCCTATGCACCGCCCTAGGCGTCTCTCCCGAGGAGTTGCTCCGAGGCCTCGGAGTGATCGAGTAGATCATCGCCCACAGCAACAATGGAAAGGGTTGTGTCGCTCACAACGAAATGTCGATTGGTCGCTGAATCCGACCAGAGACACAACGCCTGCTCAACCAAATCTGGATGCCCGGTCGGCGACAACGCTTGCCACAGTTGGTCGCGACTACAACTCGGGTGAATCTGCACTACCCACCGGCCAGCGGATGACAGGACTCGCGGCGCACCAAAACCCCAAGACACTTGCAGCTCAACGAGCATGCATCCCCCGTCGTCCCTTATTCGATTTTACTTAAGGGTAGGTCACATGTCTCCCAAAGGTTGCTCTTTCGCAACTTATTGGTTGGAACTGATCTCTGACGTTAAGGCAGCACCTCATGGACTCCCACAAATCACCTATCTGCAGGTTCTTACCTGTCCCTTAACTTCCTCAATCTTTGATTTCATCTTGAACTGCTTTCCTCTTCCTGCCAGCACATAAAGCCGAGTCGCATAGCGGCAGACATTCCCGTTCGACGCTGAAACAGCACGCGTCTTTGGGCGGGTGGCCGCTGCTTTGCGGGATTCAGGTCGCAAAAGCCGCGCTCGCGCATACGACGCACTCATCGCTGCGACGGCAATTCGTCACGAACTTCCGGTTTACACCCGCAATCCTGATGACTTTGCCGGCATTGCGACGCTTACCGTTCGTCAGGTTCGATAGCTCCGGCTCGTGCCTGCGCTCAACTTCCTGAATCCTTCGTTTCACCTATAACTGATTACATATCTCTGTTGGCAGAGCACGCCGAACTGCTTAGCCGCAAGCTTCTGACAAGAGGCACGCGCCTGCGAGCACGACTCGAATCTGCATCATGGTTACTTTGGCATTCATAGGTCTGCTTCTGCCGCTGACTTACCGAGGCCACTCCTTGGTGACGTCACTGCCAGACAACCAGAGCGATTGCTCTGCGAATTACTTCTGACCAAAAATCTTGCTAAAGAAACCCGGCCCTTTGGGGTCATTTTGATGCCCCTGGCAACGATCTTGTTGTGAAACGCCCTTGAGGGCAATTTCGATGTGTTGGCCACAACCTGACCAGGTCGGTTTCCCACATTTGCGGCATGTGGTTCTACTACACACGAGTTCTCCGCTTCTCCTGCTTGTTCGCGAGCGGGGATTAGTTGACTAGCGGGAGTCCGGCATTAGCCCAATCGATTACACCACCGTTGAGGTTATAAACGTTTTTAAACCCGGCATCGCGCATAACTTTTACGGCCTGACCGGAGCGATTTCCGCTACGGCAGTACACCGCATAGGTTTTGCCCTTGTCGAGTGCTGCGATCTCATTCTCAAAATTCCCACTTTGGAAATCAATCAAACGCGATCCTTCGATGTGGCCTTGATCGAACTCGCCGGGTGTGCGCACATCTAATGTTATGACCCCTGCTTCAGCAACTTTGCCCGCGAATTCGGCAACACTCAAATCGGTTGCACCTGAACTCGATGAACAACCTGCCAAAAGTAGAATGAACGCCAGTGAAGCAATTACTTTGCTCATAAAATCGCTCCTATGCCAGACTCAGAAATAGCTTTTGTAATTGCGCAGTTACAGCATCTTCATTGCTCTTACCCTCGACGATGCACTCCTTGAGACTCGCTGAGATCAAGGTGAATGCCGCGGTATTGACGGCCTTCGACGCAGCAGACATTTGGGTCACAATCTCGTCACAGTTGCGGCCTTCTTCAAGCATTCGTACCACCGCGCCTAGTTGTCCTTGTGCGCGTTTCACTCGCTTCGCAATAGCTTCGATCTGCTCTGTGTCTGACAAGACGTGTGCACCGTTTCCTTTCACCATGATCAGCACTTACAACGATCTACTTCAGACACGCCCGCCAAAACTTCGTCAACATGTTGGCCGCAACCCGACCAAGTTGCCTTCCGACAGGCATGGCATGGAACTTGTGTGCACATCCAAAACCCCTTTGCGTGAGCGATTAAGCAATCCTAGCATACCCCCAGGGGTATGCTAGGATTGCTTTTCTTGAGAGGGAGAACATGACAATTGAGACCATTAGTATCGACACCCCCACACTTGGGGACCGCAGTTACATCGCCCATGATGGGAGGACTGCACTTGTTGTGGATCCTCAGCGGGATATTGATCGTATTGAGCAAGTGCTCGCTGATCATTCGTTGGAGCTCGGTGCCGTAATTGAGACGCATATGCACAATGACTACGTGAGCGGCGGTCTTGTCCTCGCTGAAAAATATCAATCACGGTACATCACTAGTGCCGACGACTCAGTTGCCTTTGAGCGCCTAGCGGCCCGCGATTTGGATGAATTTGCAATTGGCAATTTTGGAATTAAGGCTGTCCACACACCTGGTCACACATATTCACACCTCTCCTACATTTTGCTTGATGAGCAAGAGAAGTCAGTAGGAATCTTTACGGGTGGCTCACTGCTCCATGGTTCCACTGGCCGTCCCGACCTGCTCGGTGCAGATCACGCCATGGAGCTCGCGCGATTGCAACACGGTTCTGCCCATCGAATTGCTGATTTGCTTCAGGATTCAACTCCGATTTTCCCGACACATGGTTTTGGCTCATTCTGTGCGGCCACATCAACTTCAGGAGAATCTTCAACTATTCGAGATGAGAGGCAATCTAATCCGGCCCTGCAACTGACAGTTGAGCGCTTTATAAGCGACACACTTGCTGGCTTAGATGTCTACCCTGCCTACTACAAACACATGGGTCCCGCTAATCTCGCAGGCCCTGCTCCCATCGACCTCTCAGAGTTGCCACGCCTCAGTACTGATGAACTTTTGAAAAGAATTGTCGGGGACACCTGGGTTGTGGACGTTCGCGATAAGGATTCGTGGGCGAAATCCCACCTTCCTGGAACTGTGAACTTCGGAGTTACAGGATCCTTTGCCACCTACCTCGGCTGGCTATTTCCTTATGAGCGAGAACTCGTCTTGATTTCGAATAATGAAAGTGAACTTTCACTCGCACAACGTGAGCTGGTTCGAATCGGGATCGATCGGCCGTCTGCGAGTTATCTAGGTGACATGACCGACTTTAGCCACGTGTTGACGACTGAAGTTGTTCAATTCAGTGACGTTCCCCAGGCGCTCAATGATTCAAAGATAGTTGTTCTTGACGTTCGTCGCGATAGTGAAAGACGTGCATCTCATATTGTCGGAAGCCAGCACATCCCACTGCATGAAGTGTCTAACCGAATGCGCGAGCTGTCCAAAGACAAAATCTATTGGGTGCATTGCGCGAGTGCATACCGCGCCTCAATTGCAGCCAGCATTATGCAGAATGAGGGATTTGATGTTGTTCTGATTAACGAGCCATACGACCAGGCCTTGGAGGCCGAAGGACTCGTAATTGCAACAGGCGCGATTGATCACCATCCGGTCACTCCATCTGACATCACGGCAAAGATTTCGTAATTCATGACCGTATTTTTTGGACTATTGGTCGGCGCAATTGTCGGAGCGACTCTGGGATTGATCGGTGCGGGTGGAGCAATTCTTGCTGTACCTGGACTAGTCGCGGTACTGGGGCTTTCAGCTACGGCAGCAACCACTAGTTCAACAATCATTGTTGGCTCAGCGGCATTAGTTGGTGTTTTACGACGGCGCAAGACAGGGACCGTTGATATCAAAATAGGCTTGACTTTTTCCGCTTTAGGAATCGTTGGAACTTTCATTGGGACCTTACTTGCGCGAGTGATTCCTGAGAACGTGACCTTAATATCATTCGCACTACTGATGTTTGGTGCTGGGTATGCAATGTGTTGCAGAGAGAATCCGGAGCCCAAAACAGAGAGACCAAAGTTCCTTCTGGTGATTATTGCCGCAACTTTAGTCGGAATTCTGACAGGCTTATTTGGAATTGGTGGAGGGTTTCTGATTGTTCCAGCCCTCATCCTCTTCTTAAGGGTCCCAACAAAAATTGCGATAGGCACATCTTTGGTAGCAATCACCGCAAATTCCTTGTTTGCATTCGCTTTGAGATTCGAATTCTGGGATCAGATTCCTCTCATCGAGGTGGCAGTGTTCACGATCGCTGCCATCGCTGCTTCTTTCATTCTTTCGCCAATTGCCGGAAGATTGAATGCAAATGTCTTGAAAAGAACTTTTTCTGCAGTAATTGTTGTTGTTGCGATATACATCTTGGTTACCAACATCAATTGACTAGCCAAATGAAGGGAGAGTCACCCTTCAAGCCGAGGAACTCAACCCCGCCAATAGATGGCGAGGGGAGTACATCAGTCGACCATTTACGTCATCGAATCGACGTAGCGGTAGGCCGACGTTGGCAAAGATGACGCACTCCATACCGCACTGTCCTAAGCGTGCGCGTGGCACCGAGTTGCTCTGTTAGCTCACTCGACTCGCGACCAGAACTGGGATTTCACGGTCGGTGGCCTTCGCGTAATCGAGATACTGAGGAAAAACCTCAGCCGCGCGATCCCACCAGGTCGCGCGCTCATCACCGCTGACCTCGCGGACGATGAAATCATGGGGTGTTGACCCGTCCTGAACCATTACTTGCGGATCCGCGAGGAGGTTGTGGTACCAACCGGGATGCTCAGGGGCGCCACCCTTGCTCGCAACGAGTGCGTATTCACCATCATGCTCGACGCGGATAAGGCCGATCTTGCGCACCTTGCCCGACTTTGCCCCACGCATGGTGACGATGACGACTGGAGTGTTGTCGGGACCCACGGTGTTGGAGCGCGCCCCGCCAGATGCTTCGTAATCCGCAACCTGATCAGCTACCCACTGCGAAGTGCTCGGCTCGTACTCGCCTGTGATTGGCATGGACTGGACTCCCTGATAGTGGTTGCTGTCGAGACTCCACCAGTCTACGCCCCGAATAAAGTCACGGAACGGGATCCAGGAATCCGCGACTAGCGTAAGAAGATCAGTGCGAGGGCGATGATGAGAGCGAGAGCGGTGAAGCCCACACCCGTAATGAGCAACACGTTGCTTCGCGGAATCGATACGCCTTCGTGCATGGCCACATCTGCGTTATGCCACCGATAAATCCCGATAAGGGCGACCGCGGCACCCAAAAACACGGTGGTGGTCGCGATCACCCCGATGGCCCACGAACGATCATCAAGAGCCACGAATTGGTCGAGTGCAACACCACCGGCGACTAGCCCTAAGGCTGTGCGCATCCACGCCAAAAATGTTCGCTCATTGGCGAGGATGAATCGATAGTCGACTTGGGGCTGCTCCACTTATCCTCCTAGCCCATCATCGCAATCAGAGCACCTAGTATCGCGCACCCGAAGACGAGCACACATATAGAGACTAGAACAGGTCTTCGCGTATGGAGTCTCCCGCTAGATATCGTACGCATGCGCTTCAGCATCACCACGACGAGCGCCAAAGCTGGCACCGCTGCAATACAGCAGAGCCAGATAGGCAGGTCGCGCAGATACGCACCACGAGCGAGAAGTGCGCCGACCGCCAAACCAAGGAGGATTGTGCGGCTATATGCCATCCATGTGCGATCGATCCACGTGTTGTCCTCCAACTCGGCCACAGTGAAACTCTCCCACGACTTTGACCACTAAGGACGTAGGGAGTCGGCGTGGGATCCCAGCTCCATTCACACGTGCTACTAACGTGGGTATTCCACGGGCCATCCGGCCCACCGTCTCAAGGAGTTGCAATGGGCTTTGGTGAAGCAGTCTCCACGTGCTTCCGCAAGTACGCGACATTCCAGGGAAGGGCCCGCCGGTCCGAGTTCTGGTACTACTACCTCTTCATCATCATTGTGAATGCTGTTCTCACCATTCCTCTGACGATCGCGCTCAACGGCAGTACCGATGGAATTGTCGTCAATGAAACTACTGGCGAAATCACCACAAATGGCAATGCCAGCCTGAGCGTCTTCGCAATCATCATGCTCATCATCGTCGGGATTTGGGCTCTCGCCATCTTGCTTCCGACACTTTCGGTCATGGTCCGCCGCCTTCACGACGCCGATCACTCCGGCTGGTGGTGGTGGATCAACCTCGTCTGCTTCGGCTGGATCGTTCTGCTCATCTTCTGGGTATCCGAAGGCACCCGCGGCCCAAACCGCTTCGGGCCGGACCCCAAGGCCTAGACCAACGCTCGTTCGAAACAGGCCCCGGGACTCCTGGGGCCTGTTTCATTACTGCGTCAGTCTCGCGTTGACGTCTCTCTTGACGAAATGCTCGGCCACAAAAGACATGAACGGAATAGTTCCTGAGATAGCGACACCAAGAACCTTCAACACCGAGTACTTCATTCGGAAGGTCACATCGAGTGCTGCAGCGAGGTAGACCACGAATACCCAGCCATGGAGCACCCACCCGATTGCGTAGATCGTGGAGATGGGTGCGTTCCAATTGTCCTTAAGTAGCCAGTACCGAAGCGGCATACCAATACAGACCAGCACCGCTAAGAGCACTCCGGTAATCCACGCCATGATGCGGTAACGAGTGGCCGCTCCGGCAAGACCCTTCATGATGCCTCTTTCTCTTTGTTGAGATCACGCAGATCTATGCCGATCCAACGCCACCAGAAGAAGACTACAAAACCGGCGAAAATTAGCCACTGCAGGGCATAGAAGAAGTTCTGTAGAGGAAAGCCAACACCGCCAAGCTGCACGGTCGATGGGACCGGGAGGGGGTCACCGGGGAGGGTGGGCTCTTGACTGCTTAGGTTCACGATCCCCGCGCGCACATCTGCACCCCAGGCAGCCACGATCTCGTCTCGCGACATCGACACGATGACTCCGTTCTTCGCGGTGGAGTCTGCATAGAAGTTCTCGTACGGCTGCATCACGCCATTAACTGTGACATCGCCTATCGGCACCTTGGCTATCTCCGGCAACCAACCACGCAGTACAGCCACTTGCGAGCCGTCAGCAAGATCAAGCGGGCTGAGCACCCAAAATCCATTGCGGCCATCAAGCGAGCGATTGGACACGTATAACGGCGGCTCGGCATAACGTCCTGTTGCAAACACTGGCCGACCTACATTCTCGCTCGGGAGATCGGCTCCGGCTGGTGCAAGATCGCTAACAGATACGGGAACTTCCAAAGCTGCGTACTCAGCATCCAATGTTGCCTGCGCGCGATCCCACTGCCAGACGCCTAAACCCACACACGCCACTAACAACACCACGCCCAGCAATGAGCGAGCCAACCAGCGCGGGGTGAATAGGAGCCGCAACATGGTCACTGACCTGACGAGCCGTCGGGCTCCTCAGGGATTTGTTCGTCCGCACGTCGCTTTTCTTCCTTGCCCTGAGGCAGAGCAGGATCGATTTTCTTCATTTGCTTGCGCATTGACCGCCAGAGCAAGAAGACGGCGACAAGCAGAAAAATGAAGGATAGGAGCCCCAAAAGACCCGGCGTCACTCGATTGGGATCAATCGGTGGAACTTCCTCGAACCACATCATGACTGCTCCCTAATTCCGGCGAAGAGATCGTCCTCGGGCACATTGATTGGAACACGCGAGCGCGCCAATTCATAATCCTCTGTCGGCCACACGTCATGTTGCATCTCGAGCGGCATAGCAAACCAGAAACCATCTGGAGCGACCTGTGTCGCATGCGCCCTCAGGGCCTCATCACGGATGTGAAACCACGGCGATGCAGGCACTCGCGTCGTCACTCGATGAGCGTCGTCGGGTCGCTCTAGAAGTCGCTCAACCCACTCACCAAAAGGTGACTCGACGCCTTGCGCGAGCAGGGCCTCATGAAGTGCCTCGACACGCGCTCGATGGAACGTTTGGTGGTAGTACAGCTTTAGCGGTTCCCACGGCTCGCCCGTGCCGACATACTTTGTCGGATCACCAGCAGTCTCGTAGGCCTCCATTGCAACTTCATGGCACCGAATGTGATCAGGGTGCGGATAGCCGCCGTTTTCGTCGTACGTTGTCATGACGTGCGGGCGGAATTGGCGAACGATCTCCACTAAGGGACGTGCCGCGACTTCCAGCGGTAGGGACCCGAAGCAGCCCTCCGGAAGCGGAGGCTTGGGGTCTCCCTCGGGATAGCCAGAGTCTTCGAAGCCCAGCCACACGTGGCTCACGCCGAGTAGGGCCGCTGCCTCGGCCATTTCGCGGCGACGGACCTCGGCGATGCCGTACTGATCTACCTGAGCCTGGGTGAGCGGATTGAGAACGTCCCCACGCTCGCCCCCAGTGCAGGTCGCTATGAGGACTTCGACGCCCTCAGCGACATAGCGGGCCACCGTTGCGGCACCCTTGCTCGACTCGTCGTCAGGGTGGGCATGGACGGCTAGGAGTCGAAAGGATTCGGGCACAGAGATAGTCTCCCAATAACTACCCGGACCACGCGAGCGGAGGTGCATGTGAAGGCCAAGGACGTTCCTCCTCACATTGCCGAGCGCTATCGGCTAGGGACGCCGCGCTGGACCATTGCCTTGGCCGTCGTCGTCATCGCGGCCTTCGGCGCGGCGATCGCCTACGGCACCTGGCAACTCTCCGCCCCTAAGATCCAATCCAAGGTGCTCACCTGGCAGGTCCTCTCCCCCGAGCACACCGACGTCACCTTTGAGATCCGACGCAATGGGGAGACGAACGTCTGGTGTGTCCTGCGTGCCCAGGACGAGAGCCACATTGATGTCGCATACGTCACTATCCCCTTCGCGGCAGGCGCCAGCTACGTGCAATTGACGTACCCCTTGCGGACGCTCGCTACGGCCTACACCGTCGAAATCCTGGCCTGTGAGGCTGGTGGACCACCCGTACGAGTGATTCCCCCACAGTTTCCCCCCGGCGTATTCCCGCCCGAACAGCCGTGGACACCGAATTCAGCCTGATCGCGTACCCTGCTCGGATGAGCGAGCACGTGACGTGGTTGACCCAAGAAGCCTTCAACCGACTCAGCGAGGAACTTGCTGATCGCGAGGGCGCACGCCGCCACGAGATCACCAAGCGCATCGAAGCCGCGCGCGAGGAGGGCGACCTCAAGGAGAACGGTGGCTACCACGCAGCGCGCGAGGAACAGGGCAAGAACGAAGCCCGAATCCGCCAGTTGCGCCAGCTGCTCGAGAACTCACAAATCGGCGTACCTGACTCACACCCCGACGAAGTGTCACACGGCAAGGTCGTCACTGTCCGGTTCAATGACTTCGACGAAGAAGAGACATTCCTGCTCGGATCTCGCGAGGAAGCTGCTCACACGTCGGTCGAGGTCTACTCGCCGTCGTCTCCGTTAGGTGCGGCCGTACTCGGCAAGCACGTGGGTGACTCGGCGAGTTACGAGCTCGCTAACGGCAAATCAGTGAGCGTCACCGTTGTCAGCGTGGAGGCGTACGCCGGCTAACGACTTGTCGTGCTGCGGTGCTTCCTGAT